>JAFVSI010000020.1 GCA_017503865.1 Clostridia bacterium
CCCCTTCCACAAAAAACTTTTCAAACCATTTTTAAAAGAAGAACTACGCTTATGCTTCTACGGAGAGCTTACACCTTGCTATTGCTTGATTTTATGAGACTTTGCGTAGAAACGAAAACTCTAAATTATGTAATAAAAGGGTTAAAAAAAGTTTTTAAGAGTGGGGGTGCGGGGGCGGGTGGTTTTTTCAAAAAACACCTGCCCCCGCATAATACAACACCCCTACAAATACCAATTTATTTGCGTATCAAAGCTTTGAAAACCACAAAAATCCACACAAGGTTGGCAAAATTGCACAAAATACCCCAATTGATTTTTGGTATATATGATATTTACTTTTTTGTGATTTTTTGATATAATTAGTATACAAGAATTTATAAATAAACAAAGGAGATTTTTATGAAAAAGTTTTTATCAATTCTTTCACTTATCATTGCAATTCTTATGATTGCAACAACAGTAGTAGCAGCTGAGGACGTTCTTCTTACTGCTCCTGCAGACGGTGCAACCGAAGAGGGTGCTGAGGAGGCAACTCCCTGGACTGCTCCCGAGGGCATCACTACATACTATGCAACAAACGTAACAGGTAAGGCTCCTCTCCTTGACGGTACCATTTCCGAGGGCGAGTACGGTCCGGCAATAAGAATTACCGACCCCAAGGCTTGCTCCGCAGAGGACTATGGTGCTTCTTGGTCTAAGGAAGGCGAGACTGTAAACGAGGACGTTAAGTCTGAGTATATGGACGTTTACTTCGCATACGATGAGCAGAACATCTACGTTGCAATCTACGATATGTCTCAGGCTGTAAACACTACCGACGACAACGAGTTCAACGACTATCCCTTCAGAAGTAACTATACCTTCTACTTCGGATTTGACCTTAACGATCTTACAAACTACTTCCAGATGTCCGGATACCAGACACACATTCACTGGGCTAACCTCAACTACTTCGAGTTTGGTAAGAAGAATGAGGCTCCCATAAAGACTTATGACCTTATCAGCGAGTCTGTTATTAGAAAGACAGACCTCGATAAGAACGAGGATATAGGCTTTGGTGACCTTCTTTCCGCTAACGGTAACCCCAACTACTACGCAGGTAAGTGGGCTCTCACAGTTGAGTTCAAGCTTGACAGAGAGGTCGTTGCTGACGCAATGAACGCTTGTTTCTTCACTGACTATGACACTACCTCAAATGCTATGTACTTCGCTATCAACACCAATACTGCCTTTGTTTAATCTAAACAAAAAAATAATAAAAAATTCATCTTTATTGCGTATATACTTTTCATTAAAATCTTGATATAATATATATATAAAACTATTGAAAAGGAGCGTTTTATGAAAAAGTTTTTATCTTATTTTTCGTTTGTTCTTGCCCTCGTATTTTGTCTTTCGATGCTGCCTGTAAGTGCGGAAGAGGTGGAAGCTACCGATGAAGGCTTCGTTGTTCCCGAAGGAATTCAGGTCTATTATGCAAACGACCTTTCGGAAAAAAATCCCCCCATTATTGACGGTGTCATAAGTGAGGGAGAGTACGGAGATATGACCGTAAACATCAAGGACCATCATACCACTAACGACGGCAACACTATCCTTCCCGAAAAGGCAGATCAGCCTTGCTCTGATTCATTTGATTATTACTTCGCTTACGATGATAATTTCATCTACATAGCCTACGTTGATAACGGCGGAGTTTGGGAAGAGGGCTCTGTAATCGATACATATAGCAAGTCTGCGACTACCGATAAGGTTAAAAATTTCGTTACGAGAAATAACTATTTTCTCAATCTTGGATTTTTCCTTGACGACGTGTTCAGTAACTTCCATTTCGGCTGCAGTAGCCGTGGCTGGGACGAGAATAGATATTTTGAGATGGGAAAAGCTCAGTCTACCATTAAGGACCCCTACGTGATAGCGTCCGAGCTTTATATGACGAAAACTCTCAAGGACGATCCCACAAAGGTTATCTCTAAGGGAGACGGAAAGACTGTAACCAATCAAAATTCTCTTGACGGAACTTGCGTCGTAACTGTTGAGATCAAGCTTGAGAAGAAGCAGCTTATTCAGTTTATAAGCGACTATTACTTTGTTGATTTCGTAGAGCTTCCCAACGCTATGTACGTTCATTTCACAGGACGTTCATACGTTCTTAAAGACAATGGAGAGCAGTGCCCTGAGCTTGTTTCGTATAATAGATACTTTACAACTCCTATGGCAGATCTTGCGGATATAGACCTTGAGCCTTACGGTGTCTTTGCAGGAGAAACCAAGCAGCTGTTCCCGGGACTTGTAGTTTTCGGTGACGAGAACACCAAGATACATCTTGGATATCAGGAAGGAGACCTTCCCGAAACAGAGCCCACAGAGACTGAGGCACCTACAACCGAGGCTCCCACCGAAGCACCTGTGACCGAGGCTCCTACCGAAGCCGTTGCAACTGAAGCACCCGAGACCGAAGCTCCCGAAGTTCAGAGCGGATGTGGCGGTGCTGTATCTCTTGCAGGTATCGCGCTTGTAGCGGTTCTTGGAACTTGCACAGCGTTTGCCTCAAAGAAAAAAGACTAAATAAAAATTAAAGGCAGAACTTTAAGTTCTGCCTTGTTTTTATTCGTATATCTCATCGTTCCACTCAATTATTTTCGAGCCTCTGACATAGGCACGGGGAACTCGCTTTCCGACTGAGCAAAGCACCTCGTAGGGAATAGTTCCGTTAGCATTTGCGAGGGCGGTTGCCGTGTGCTTTTCTTCACCGTCAAAGACAGTTACAGTATCACCAACCTTGCAGTCAATATCACTTACGTCAAGCAAAAGCTGGTCCATACATATCCGCCCAAGAATGGGGGCACATTTCTCCCCAATTTTTAGGGTGTAATTACTGTCAGCAGTCGACCGCATAAGTCCATCGGCATATCCTACGGGAACGGTTGCCACACGCATATCTCTCTGTGCGGTGAATTTTCTGCCGTAGCTTACACTCTCGCCCTTTTTCAAAATTTTAACGTGCGAGATTACCGAGCACAAGCTCATAGCAGGACGGAGAGAGGGGAGAGCTTTTTTCGTACTTTCAAAGGGAGTGAGCCCGTAAAGAGCAAGCCCAACACGTACCATATCAAGTCTGTATTCGGGATAATTGAAGGTTGTCGCACTGTTAGCACAGTGGCGTATTGCAAAATTTACGCCGTTTTCCTCAAAAAATGAAATTGCCCGACAAAACTCGGCATATTGCTCGCGGGTATATTCCTCGCCGTCCTCGGCATCGTCAGCGCTCGCAAAGTGAGTGAATATTCCCTCGGGAATAAGATTCTTGTTTTTGCAAAGCTCGAGTGCCTCGCACAGCTCGTTTTCTTCACCGCTTCGGCAGAGAAAACCTATACGTCCCATACCTGTATCGAGCTTTAGATGAATTCTTACCTGTTGTGAACATTTTTCGGCATAATCGGCAAGGGAATTGCCGTATTCAAAGGAATAGACGCACTGTGTAATATTGTTTTTAGCAAGCGTTTCGGCACATTCTGCGGGTGTATATCCGAGAATTAGTATTGGAAGCGTTACTCCACTTTCCCTTAGCTGAAGGGCTTCCTCTATGTTTGATACTGCGAGAAGATCAGCCGAAAGCTCCTCAAAAAGACGTGAGACAACGGGAGCACCGTGACCGTAGCCGTCAGCCTTGACCACACAGCAGAGCAATACGTCCTTGCCGACAGTATCTCTTATAGACTTAAGATTGTATTCAATATTGTCAAGGTCGATCTCCGCCCAAGTCCTCATTCTAATCTTTTTAAGTAATTCGCTCATCGTCTTCTCCAAAAAATTTATCACTAAAACAGTATGAAGCATCATTCAAATACATTCATAATTGTAGCATATTTTTTTTAATATGTCAATCAAAAAAGGGCGTCAAATTGACGCCCTTGAATTTTATTTTTTACTGCTTTCTGTACTGCTCGATAAAGTTTGAAACCATATCGGACGTAATCTCCGTTGCACCGCCAAACTCACTTATAAAGGTGGACGCGATAGCAACCTTCTCACTTTCGGAAAGAACGATTCCTGCCTCAGCCTCAACCGTTGTACCAACCGCGTCAGCAAGGCTGTCAAGCGATTCCTCGCTTATTTCCTCGGTGAAGTTTTCCTGATATTTGTCGACAAGTGTATCGACCATTACTTTGTACTCATCGGATTCCTTGTCGGGAAGCTCAAGCTGACCGCCCGAGGTCTCTATCTGCTTCTTAACGAGGGTAGACATTACGGGAGCGAGACGCTTGCTGCTGAGAAGCTCGACCGAGAGCTTGGCGATAACTCTGTCATTCTCGAAGAGAGAAGACATATCAATAACACCCTCTTCGTCAACCGTTGCGTTATCTGCAATTATTGCCATAACGTTTGCGATGGTAACAAGATCCTCACGCATTGTCTCGGTAGAAGAATGGTCAAGACAAGTAATAAACATTGTCAAAAGGTCTTTTGTAGTCTGGTCCTCGGTAGCGGGAAGAGCGATTCCGTAAAAGTTCTCGCCCTCGAGCCAATGAGCACTTGCCGCATTCAAAAAGTCGGCACAAAGGCAGGGAACAAGAGAAGAATTAGGACAAAGAGCACTCATCTCGCGGAATATTTCTGCCGAGTGGTGGATAGTATCGGTGTCACTGCTCGATACCTCACCGAGAGCTTTCATAATAACACCGACAAGGTGAGCTTCTTCTGCAATATTTATCTCATCACCGTTTATAGTGTAGTGGTTGAATTTATCCCAGATAGGAGCTGCGATAGGAAGCATAAGCTTTGCCGCAACGTTATCGTTAAGAGCAACTCCAACGTCGTGTATATCGCCTCGCTCCTCAAAGTTTACGGCAATTGAGGAGACTGTTTCCATCGTACCCGCAACGGGAACGAGCAAAATAGTAAACGAAAGAAGGGCACAAATTGCACCGATTATAGATGCCTTTATACAATGGCTTTTCTTCTTCGGCTCGCCGTTCGACTCTTCGTTCTCGTCAGCCTTTTTCTCTTTTTTGCTCGGATATGCATCCGAGAGGTAGTCCTTACCTCTTGCAGTGCCTGCAAGCTTAAGTATTGCTTTTGCGAGAAGACGTGCAAAGATAAGGCTCAAAAGCCCCTTGATGACTACAAAGACAAGTATAAAGAAGATAGGAGTTATAACGATCGAGAGGATTATTGAAAGAGCACCCTCAGCCGAGGCGACCTCTTTTAGAATATCGTCAACGGGAGTTGACGCGAGCAGGTTCTCAATAGGAACGATAAGCGACTCGCTTATTTTTGTGGCAAAAGCTGAGGTTAGAATTACCGTCAGGATAGCCGAAATAACGGTGAAAACTACTCTGATGACAGCCTCAACCCAATGTTGCTTGCGTGCCTTTAAAAGTCCTATAAGAACGGCAACGATTGCTAAAACAAGAAATGTGATTGAAATAATTGAAGAGATCATTTGTTTTTTCCTTTGTAAGTATTTGGTACAACCATAATTCATTATATACCCGCACGGTATATTTGTCAATAGCTCGTGAATTATATAACAAGCTTATAATCGGTCATATAGCCCTTACCCCGAACGGTGTATATGACCTTTATGCCGAAGGGTAATTCAAGCTTGTTGCGAAGGTGGCATATATATACCTCAGCAAGATTCGAGTCACTTGACTCAAAGAGCCCAAGTATCTGTTCGCGACTGACGGGATAGCCCGAATTATCGCAAAGGAGCTTTAAGAGATTTAATTCGTACGTTGAGAGGGGAACGAATACGCCGTCAAAGGAAACTCCCTTTTTGTCCTTCTCAAGAGTAAAGCATTTCGAGAGTGAAAAAGCTCCCGAGTCCTCACCGCCTTGATTGTCACCTGCATCAAGGATAGCCGCCCGCAAATCAGAGAGAAGAAAAGGGAAGACGAATGTTTTGTCAAACCTTGGCGATAGCTTTTCGGAGATATCGTTAACGATAACGATCTTTTTTGCGTTTGTAAATGAGGTAATAAAGCTTCTTATGCTTGGGGAAAGCTCAAGAGAGGTAGCGTCAAAAACTATCAGCACAGCGTCCTTTTCAAGTGGGACGTCTTGGACAGTTTTCGGGGTGTATCCGAGAAGAGTCAGCTCCGCAAGGACTATTTTTGAGATTGCCTCGTTATTTGAAAATATAAATGCACGTCTTTTCGTCATAGTTTCCTCTTTAAGAATTTTGTGAAATGAGGGTGTCAAGCAGACGCATAATTTCTGCCGAGCCCGTTGCATTCATCACAAGGGAACGGGACGCGGCGGCTCCGTTTAGGTCGCGGATAAACCAAGCGATCTGCTTTTTTGCTTCTGCCGTACCGACTCTCTCACCCTTTTCCTTTACCATCATCGAAAGAAGCTCCTTGGCGACCTCAAGCCTTTCGTCAACTGCGGGTATTTCAAAGGTCTCGCCCTCGAGTGCAGCACGTATAGAGGAGAAGAGCCAGGGATTTCCAAGTGCTCCACGCCCTATCATTACACCGTCGCAAGCGGTTTCGCTAAGCATTTTCAAGGCATCGTCTGCCGTGTATATGTCACCGTTTCCGATGACGGGAATTCCTTTTACCGAGTCCTTGACAGCCGCGATGACCGAGAGGTCGATGCCGGGTGCGTAAAGCTGCTCCTTCGTTCTTGCGTGAACAACTATGGCATCAGCTCCCGCCTCGCAAACGGTCCTTGCAACCTCGACCGCATTTATCGAATTCTTATCCCAGCCCGCACGTATCTTTACGGTGACAGGAATACTTACCGCCCCCTTGACCGCCTCAACTATCCTTCCGCAAAGCACGGGATCTCTCATAAGAGCACTGCCTTCGCCGTTTGAGGTTATTTTTTTCACGGGACAGCCCATATTTATATCGATAGCAGAGGGGGGGATAGTAGAAACACATCCGCGATAGGAACACCCTTCGATCAGTCTTGCCGCCTCAGCCATATACTCGGGCTCAGAGCCGAATATCTGAACTGCCATAGGAAGCTCATCTTCGCTTACGGTTGCAAGTGAGCCGCTTTTTGAGGAGTCTGTTCGCTTGTTTCTCTGCTCGTAGCACATAGCCTTGGCACACACCATTTCGCTGACGGTGTACTCAGCTCCGAACCGGCGGCAGATGGCACGAAAAGACGCGTCGGTGACTCCCGCCATCGGTGCAAGAAATATTCCGTGTCTTAGTTTTATCTTACCTATATTCAAAGACATAAATTTACCTTCTATAAAATATATTACATACCATATTGTACCATAAATCGCCATATATTTCAACTGCATAGAAATTTTATTTTTTGTCGATTGTGGGGTATTCTTAAATATAGCTGTCGGGTAATATTTTTGTTAGTCACGAGAGGGCAATTTTTCTCCCAAATTGTCGTGCGAATTTTCTTGACTAATTGTAAAAATATGGTAATATTGTTTTGCAGATGATTGCAAGGAATATAGAAAAAAGGAGAATAAAAATGAACAAATTGTTTGATATTCCGAAAATGAGGATAGTTGTCATATCGGCGGCGGTAGTGGTAACTCTTGCCGTAATTACGGTAACGGTTGCCTGTTTAAAGGTAAATGCACCGACGGGGGACAAGGATGCCGTCGACGCTATGGTAAGTGTAAGCGAGAGCGATACGGAGCCACCCGTGAGCGAGATACCCGAGACCGAGACCGAAAAAATACCCGATGACGAGGAAGGGCTGCTATATCAAAACAACGGAAACGGCACGTGTACCGTCGTTGGAATAGGAACTTGCACAAAGACCGAAATAACTCTACCCGAGAAGAGCCCCGGGGGACTTCGAGTGGTGGCAATATCTACGGGAGCATTTGAGAATTGCGATAAGATAGTAAGTATACATATTCCTGCAAGCGTGAGAGATATAGGCACGGGAGCATTCGTTGGCTGTAAGTCACTTACGACCTTTACTGTAGAAACCACAAATACAGAGTACTGTGCGGTGGGCAGTGTGCTTTTCTCAAAGGATAAGACAGAGCTTGTTTGTTACCCTGCGAAGAGGGTAGGGCAGAATTATCTCCTAAGCACCAACGTAACGAGAATTTCCCCCTACGCCTTTGACGGTGTAAGCACACTGTCGAAACTGTTGTATAGAGGAACGATAAGTCAATTTCAAAACATAACTATAGGCACTGGTAACAGCATCTTTACCAAGATGCCAATAGAGTTTAATTATAACGCACTTAAATAAGAAACAGCGGGAGACCTCTCCCGCTGTTTTTTGTGTAATTTGGTATTTATCGAACAGGTTTAGTTTTCTTTTACGCAAGTCAGAAACCTTCGGTTTGCAAAATTTGAAGCAATACAAAATTAAAACAGGGTAGAGGAGAGTTGTCATATTTTCTCCCAAAAAGAAAAACCACACGTAGACAGTGATTTTTAATTTCATATTGTGATTTTGCACAAAAAAAATGTTGATATTTGTTCAATTTTGAGATTGTTAAAAAAACAAATTTGTGATACAATGTTATCGAGTATAACTATACTTGTGTTGAAATGGAAGACTATATAAACTCATAAGAAAGGGAGAAAAATTATGAGAAAATTGTTAACCATATTGTCAATTTCCATAGTTATTTTAATGGTGATTTTGGCAATACCTACTTTTGCGGCGGAAACGCCGGTTACTCCGAAGGCGGATTATACCAATCCCGAATTTTATACCGATGCTTCGGGTAATAAAATCAATTTAACGCAGAATGTGTATCATGCAACTGTTGTTGAAGGGGATCTCGATTGGAAGATCGGTGACTCCACTATAACAGCTGACGAGAAAAAGGCAATGGCAAAAGGCGTTAGATACCTTGTTCCCGACCTTGAGCC
>JAFVSI010000021.1 GCA_017503865.1 Clostridia bacterium
AGTTTCACGACTTGATCCTCCTTTGATGTTTTTATTGTTTGGTTGGCAGACCAACTTTATTATACATCAAAGGAGGTATTTTTTCTCCGCATAGCTAAAGCTTTTTGGTGCCACCAGCACTGCTGGTGGTTGTTAAGACAAAACAAAAGCGAGGAAACTTTCGTTCCCTCGCTTTTATCTTATCAGTTATCTTTTTTCTTTGCAACGAAAGCTGTGCAAGTACCGAGTGTCGCTACAAGTGCAAGTCCTGCAAGGGATATTGCACCGCCGCAGCCTGCTGTTGCAGGCTCGGTTACCGCACCGACGTCGCCCTCATCGATAGGCTTGTCAATGGGCTCGTCAGCTCCGACAGTAGGAACAGTCTCACCCGCAGGAGCATCTTCCTTAGTAACGTCACCGAAGTATATCATATCGGGAAGGAAGCTGGTAACTCCGTTAGCGGTAGCCGTTGCCTCGTCAAGAACTGTACCGTGAACAACGCGGTAGTCAACGTCCTCAGCCTTGTTTCTCCAAGCATAGTCACAAGCTGAAACACCGATATACAACGTCTTGAAATCAACACCGTCAGCACTTCCGAAAGCAGAAGCGTAAAGCTCCTTAATCTTCGCCTTGCTCAGCTTTGCCTCGTAAGTACGGAGATTGTATCTTCCGTCCTTTGACTGCTCCATTCTGCTGTCAAGGTATTCCTTTTCGATAATGCCCGTATCAGCATTGGTCTTTGCGGTGTACTTTGTCTTGTCTGCAACACCCTGCACCTCAAGAGGATAATCTGTCCACTTGGGGAAAGGATCGACTGCCTTGTCCTGAGTCTTATACTGTCCTGACGAATAGAGGCAGAGCTGCTCTGTGTAATCGTTTGCATTAAAGCCGAGACGAACGTATGTAAGCATAGAGTTCTTTGCCTCAGTCTTTATAAACTTATAAATTGTGGGGTTCTCATAATACTTGATAGCAAGGTAAACGTAATCGCTGTCCTGTGCAACGAAATACTCAACCTTGGGCATATTCTGAAGCTGAGAATCAAAGGTGTGGTCTATCTCAAGTACCTTTGCACTGTTAGCCTTGTTCATCGTAGCGGTAACGGCATACATATCGGTACCGTTAGGAGTAACTGCTACCCAGCCCTCATCATCGTTTATTACACCGTCGATTGCAATTGCCTTCGGTGCATAATCGTTGCCTGTTACGAAAAGCTTTTGTCCGAGCTCCTCATAGGGTGCCTTTGATACTGCAAACGTGGACACCGTAAGAAGTGTCGCCACAACGAGTATCATACAAATAATACTTAAAGTCTTTCTCATAAAAAATCTCCTTTTCGTTTAGTAAAAGCCTTACTATATCATTTTATACTATACCGAGAGAAAAATCAATTTCGTATTTAACCAAAAAAGCAAGCCTTTTATTGTATGTTTTGCTCAATAGTCCAAGAAAAACCACAAAAAACCTCTCTTTTTTCTTGATTACTCCCCGTATCCGCTCTCGATTATAAAGAGGCCGCCCTTTTTTACAGACACGAGAGCACAGTTGCCGACTATCTCATTAGAGACGGCAAACTGATGATTTCGGTATATTTTCGCATTTTTCAGAGGGTACTTGCAGCCCTCGATGTCAACTCCCTTCGCCACCTCGTCGTCGGCAATTACCGAAAGATATTTGAAGGGTGAGCGTACTATGATCTCGTTGGTATTTTTTATGTATCTCACTCTGTTACGGCCGTCGGTTATAGAGGCACGCACTCTCTTCTCGAAAAGGAGACGGAGAAGTGCCACATTCGAAAGAGTGTGGTCGAGGCGTCCGTCAAGACCGCCGACAAATATTATCTCTCTCGCACCGTTTTCAAGGGCGATATCGCAGGCGACCTGCGTGTCGGTAAGGTCCTTTTCCTCAGGGAGAGTAATGACCTTAACGTCTCCGGGAACATTCTCTTTGCCAAGCGAATCGAAGTCACCAACGAGAAGGTCGGGTGTAAGCGAAAGCTCCTTGCAATTAAGAAAACCAGAATCAGCCGCAATAACGACGTCGCCCTCTTCCCTATTGAGTTTTATATTATCTGCGGCAATTCCGCCGCCAACAAAAACAAATGCTTTCATAGCGTCACCATTTCTTCTTTGCTTTAAGCGTTTCGTAAAGAGCGAGATAGCTCTTGTGGCGAGAAGGAGAAATTTCTCCGCTTGCCACTGCCTCAAGAATTGAGCACCCCTCTTCTTTGGTGTGGGTGCATTTTTTATATTTGCAGCAGCCGATATACGACTCGAACTCTCGCATCGTCATAGGCAGATCCTCGAGCGAGAAGAAATCGAACTGGTCAAAGTCAAGCATCGTAAAGCCGGGGGTATCTGCAAGAAAGACGGGGGTTTCGCCGTTCTCACTGCCCTCTCTTATCACGAAAAGTTCGGTCTGTCTCGTTGTATGTCTGCCTCGCTCGGTCTTTCGGCTGACTGACGAGGTAGATAGCTCAAGGTGCGGAAAAAGCTTATTGAGAAGCGTTGATTTTCCCACTCCCGAGGCACCCGAAAAGGCTGACACCGAGCCTGCGGGAAGCTTATCTATGTAGGCGGCAAGGGCATCTATTCCCTCGCCTGTCTCGGCACTCGTTAAAAAAGTCTCAAAGCCTGCCTTTTTGTATATCTCGGCAACCTCAGACGCCACCGACTCGTTAAGCTCGCTCTTGCTGATAAGTGCAATAGGCTCTATATCGTTGTAAACACAAATGGAAAAAAGCTTGTCAACGGTAAGAAGCACAGGTGCAGGCGATGCCGCCGCCACTGTTATAAAGAGATAGTCAAGATTAGAGAGAGGGGGGCGAATAAGCGAGTTTTTACGCTCACCTATTTCCTCTATAACAAAGCTCGCCTCGTCTCCCGAATGAGTGCCGTCATATCTTTCGGCATCGTAAGAGAGCGTGACAACGTCTCCCGCAAGTACCTCTCTGCCGCCTCTGCGTAAAACACCTCGGGCACGACTCTGCACCGCCTTGCCCGCAAGCTCGCCGCCGTCACGGTCGACAAGAACGGTATAAAGACCGCCCACTCCCTTTATTACTCTTCCTAAAACCTTTTTTTCCATAGATACCTTCTTTTATAATTTTGTACTTCTATTGCTAAACAAATTGGTATTTATAGGTATGTTAATGTAAATGCGGGGGAACCGCCTTTTTTGGAAAAAAGTCTCTTCCCCCGCACCCCCTTCCTCAAAAAACTTTTCAAACCATTTTTAAAAAAGAACTACACTTGTTCTTCTACGGAGAGCTTAGACCTTACTGTTGCTTGATTGGCAGAGACTTTGTGTAGACACGAAAGCTACAATTACAGCAATAAAAAGTATTAAAAAAGTTTTTAAGAGTGGGGGTGCGGGGGCGGGTGGTTTTTTCAAAAAACACCTGCCCCCGCATAAAACAACACACACATACATCAAAATTTGAAATATATTAAATTATCTGCTAACGTACATATCGACGCTGACTACTGACGAGTTTATCTCGCTTTCGGCACTTGGAGACTGTGCTATCACGGTGCCGCTCGGCTCGTTGCTGTCTGCGGCATAGACGTTACCAATGACAAGTCCGTACTCCGCAAGCCTTTCCCTTGCAGCCTCAACGGTAAGCCCGTAAAGCGAAGGAACTTTTTTGCTAAGATAGGTCTGCCCCGCACTCACCGTCAATGAAATTTTCCCGCCCGCCCGCGATTTCGTAAGGGCAATTCTGTCCTGAGAAATAACGAGACCTGCCGCCTCCTTTGAGCTTTGGTACTGAATATCCCCCACGCTAAAGCCCGCCGCACGTATCTTTGCAATAGCCCCCTGCTCACTAAGGCCGCAAACGCTTGGCACGAGAAGCATAGTCTTATCTTTTCTGCGACTAACGCGAAGAATTACAAGTCCTCCCGACTCAAGCATCTCACCGCTCTCGGGCGTTGATGAAATTACACTTCCCGATGGAACTGTGGGAGCGTCCTCCTCAATGACAGAGACCGAAAACGCCGCGTTTTTAAGCAACAAGGTCGCATCTCTCTCGCTCTTGCCTACAAGCTCGGGAATTTCTATGAGCTCTTTGCCTCGACTCACCACCACGCTCACGGCACACGGCTCGCCACGCCTAAAAACCTTTCTTTCTGCTCCGCCATCGGGCCTTTGCGAGATTATCTCGCCGCTCGGCACGCTTGAGCTGTATTCGAAAAGCACCTCTGCGTTGTAATAATCGTTATCAAGTATTTCTCTTGCCTCGGCATAGCTCATTCCAACCATATTTGGAACAACTATCCTCTCGTGAGCTCCGAAAAAATCCGAAAGTAAGAGTTTATAAAGCACTAAAAACGCCGAAAGGAAGGTAACTGTCAAAGCACCAACAAGTGCTCCCGCGAAAATATGAAGGTCCGACGGCTCTTGCCGTTTCTTTGCAATACCCTCGCGTATCTTTTCTTTTGTCCAAAATAAAAACGCAGAAGCCGCCTCAAGCACTCGTCTCGATAATCTTCGAACGTGTCCGAAAAATATTTTTCGGACTGCCGTAGCTCTTGCCATATGAGCGTGGAGCTTTTCAAAAAATCCTGCCTTTTTTCCTTTTTCAAGCCTGTTTCGCTCGAAAACGGCTGAAAAATCAATAGATTCTCCCTTGTACCAATAAGCTCTCAGCCGCCTTTCGCTATCGATGCGACGCACTTGCCTGTTGCCCCTTGAGGCATAACGTTTCTTTGACGGTATTCTGCGGTATTTCATAGTTACCTCTCAAATTTTCGATATGTAACCGTCAAAAGTTTAAATATAATGTATTGAAAACTACTCCTTATTTTCACTCGCGTTGCGGCGAAGCTGTCCGCAGGACGCGTTTATGTCCTCGCCGAGTGTACGGCGTATAGTCGCTCTTATTCCGTTCTTTTCAAGAATAGCGGCAAATTTCCCTATCGCCGCACGGTCGGGCTCCTTAAATCCCGTCTCTTTCACAGGATTTACGGGGATAAGATTTACGTGGATAGGCATAGTCTCCGTCCTTGTACGAAGCCTCGAATTAAGGAGCTTTGCAAGGGCAAGTGCCGCCTCGGGTGAATCGTTCTTCCCCGAAATAAGTGTATATTCAAAGGAAATTCTCCTTCCCGTCTCGGCAAAATAACGCTTGCAAGCACCGAGAAGAGAATCTATATTCCACTTTTTATTTATCGGCATTATCTCGCTTCTCGTCTTGTCGTCCGACGCGTGAAGAGAGATTGAAAGAGTTATCGGTAAATTCTCCTTTGCGAGCTTGTCAATCCCCGTAACTATTCCGCAGGTTGAAAGTGAAATATGCCTGTAGCCGATATTTATTCCGTCCTCGTGCCCAACAAGACGCAAGAACTTCATAACGTTATTATAATTGTCAAGAGGCTCGCCAATTCCCATCATAACGATATTGGAAATTCTCTCGCCCATATCCTTTTGTGCGGCAATCACCTGACCGAGAAGCTCTGCAGGCGAGAGGTCTCGCACCTTGCCGCCAATGGTCGACGCACAAAAGGCACAGCCCATAAGACAGCCCACCTGCGAGGATATACATATAGTATTGCCGTGCTTGTACCTCATAACCACACTCTCAACACAATTTTTGTCAGAAAGTGAGAATAGATACTTCGTTGTGCCGTCAAGCTTTGAGACGAGCTTTCGTTCGACCTCGGGCAGATGATAGCTTGCTACCGCCATAAGCTTTTCACGTGTTTTCTTGCCAATATTGGTCATCTCATCGGGCGAGATTCCCTTATGTAGCTGTGAGAAAAGCTGTGCCGCACGGTATTTCGGCTCGCCTATTTTCTCCATAAGAGCCACAAGCTCCTCGCAAGAAAGAGACAAAAGCTCGACTTTTTCTGTGTTAAGTTCATTATCCATAGCTTTTCTCCTTTTTGTAAATTGGTATTTGTAGAGGTTTTGTATTATGCGGGGGAACCGCCTTTTTTGAAAAAAAGTCTCTTCCCCCGCACCCCCTTCCACAAAAAACTTTTCAACCATTTTTATATAAAAAGGTGAAATTTGTATCTCTACGGAGAGATTACACCTTGCTATTGCTCGGTTTTAAGAGAGTTTGCGTAGAAACGAAAGCTACAATTACAGCAATAAAAAGTATTAAAAAAAGTTTTTAAGAGTGGGGGTGCGGGGGCGGGTGGTTTTTTCAAAAAACACCTGCCCCCGCATAAACTAACACACATAAATCTAAATTTTAAATACAATCTAAATTATTTTTTCTTAATCAACTTTGCGATAAAAAATCCGTCGGTGCCGTACTCGTCTGGCAGAAGCGTTACCATTCCCGAGGGGACTTCGAGCTTACCTGCGACGAAGGGCTCGAGAGCGAAATCGGGGTGCTCACAGAGGAATCTTTCAACGTTTTTCTCATTTTCCTCGGGGAGTATAGTGCAAGTAGAATATACGAGCGTGCCGCCCGCACTAAGATACTTTGCCGAATTTTTAAGTATATCGTACTGAATACCGGGAAGAGCCGCAGATTCCTCTGGGTTTTTGTAGCGAAGCTCGGGCTTTTTGCCCATAACTCCAAATCCCGAGCAAGGTACGTCACAAAGCACACGGTGAGCCTTGCCCAAAAGTGCCTCGTTCGGCTTTCGTCCGTCTCGCTCCTCAGTACGAATTATAGTAATTCCAAGTCTCTTTGCCGAGCTTTCGACAAGGGAGAGCTTGTTTTTGTGAAGGTCAAAGCTATAAAGCTCGCCCTCGTTTTCCATATCGATAGCGATTCCAAAGCTCTTTGAACCGGGGCACGAGCAGGTGTCAATCACCGTCTCTCCACGCTTCGCTCCAAGAGCCATCGCACAAAGCTGAGATGCCTCGTCCTGAACGTAAAAAAGTCCGTCCTCGAAGCCGTAAAGCTCGCTCACCTGCCCCGACCTCTTTATACCGTAAGGCGAAAGCTCGGTTATCTCGCCGCCAAGCTTTGCGACAAGCTCGTCACGCCCGATTTTAAGGGTGTTTGTGCGTAAGGTAGTCGTGCTGTCGCCATCAATTGCCGAAAGCATTTTCTCACACCTCTCGTATCCATAGACCGAAATAAGCTTTTCGAGAATTTTCTCACCCACCGAAAAACGCACCGACAGCGAATATACCTCGCCCTCGTCTCTTGCGGGGAGCTTTATTTTTGCCGCCTCGCGTGTGTATGCACGAAGAACTGCATTTATAAATCCCCTCGTCTTTGCCGGGGCAAGCGAGACCGTCTCGTTTATTGCCGCGTGGTCGGGAACTCGGTCAAGAAAGCAAAGCTGATAAATGCCCATTCTCAAAAGAATGAGCGTGTCTTTATCAATGTCATTGATATTTCTTGATGAAAGGGCGGAAATAAAATAGTCAAGAGTTATCCTTTTCTCGATAACTCCGTAAAAAAGCGTTGTAGCAAGTCCCTTGTCGCTTCGCGACAGCTCACTTTTCTTCAATGCGTTGTCGAGGGCAATATTTGAATACTGCCCACACGACTCGCATTTTTTGAGTGCCTCAAAGGCAACCGAACGTACGTTTTTTATATCTATATTTTTTCTTTGTGTCATCTTCTTCTGTTAGCTATTGTGATAAGACGGAGAAGCGAAAGAAGAGAGGTCGCAAGAGCGGCAACGTAGGTCATAGCCGCCGCAGTAAGCACCGACCTCGCACCCGAAAGCTCCTCGCCGTAAAGTATTCCCTGCCCTTCGAGAGTCTTCATAGCTCTACTCGAGGCATTAAACTCAACGGGGAGTGTGACGAGCTGAAAAAGTGTAACGAGTGAATAAAGTACAATACCGAAAAGGATAAGCGGGTCGCTCGCAAGGAAAAGTCCTATAATAAAGAGGGGCATCGCAAGTGTCGAGCCTATTCTTGTTGCGGGAATTATAGCCGCACGAATCTTTATGGGAGCATATCCTCTCGCATACTGAATTGCGTGTCCGACCTCGTGAGCCGCAACACCGAGGGCGGCAACGCTTGACACGTCGTGCACAGTTTCCGACAGACGAACTACGTTAGTTCTCGGGTCAAAATGGTCTGTCATCGAGCCACGCACCTTTTCTATACGAACGTTGCTAAGCCCGTTTGCGTCAAGAATTCTCCTTGCCGCCATAGCTCCCGTTATGCCACGAGAGGTACGGACCTGCGAATATTTATTAAAGCTTGAATTGACCTTTATCTGTGCCCAAAAGGTAAAAATGAGGGCAGGAAGGACGATAAGCACTGTCCAGTCGTAATAAAACCATCCAAACAACATAACAAAAAATTCCTTTAAAAATATCGGGATTTGAGAAAAACTCTTATTTAGTATTTGCGGTTGAGGTAAGTATATCCCCGACCTTTATTTTCCTGCCGCGAACAAAGTCCGCCGCACTCATTCTTCCCTTGCCCTCGGGAAGAACGCGAAGAAGGCTCACAGCACCCTTTCCGCAAGCAACGCAAATATCGTCTCCCACTGAAATCACCTCGCCTGCCTTGCCGAGAAGTTTATCCTCGTCAAAAATCCTTGTTTCAAGGATTTTGAGAAGCCTTCCGTCAGGAGTTCTCGTAAAGGAAAGAGGAATGGGAGAAAGTCCGCGAATGAGGTTATGCACCTCTCTTGCACTGCGTGAAAAATCAACGGCACAGTCGCTCTTCTCAATTTTTGCGGCATATGTCGCACGAGACGAGTCCTGCGGTACTCTCACCGCCGTCCCTCTTTTCAAGGAGTCGACTACCTTCACGAGTGCCTTTGCACCAATCTCCGAAAGGCGGTCGTGTATGTCCTCGAAATTGTCGGAGTCCTCTATGTTGCACTTTTCAACAAGAAGCATATCTCCCGTATCGAGTCCCTTTTCCATATACATAATGGTTACGCCCGTCTCGCTCTTGCCGTCTATTATCGCTCTCTGCATCGGTGCCGCACCTCTGTATTCGGGGAGAAGCGAGCCGTGAACGTTGATACAGCCGTACTTCGGGAAATTTATGACGTTCTCGGGCAATATCTTGCCGTAAGCAGTCACCGCTATAAGCTCGGGCGAGAGCTTCCCTAAAAGTGCCTCAAATTCCTCACCGCGAAGCGTCTCCGGCTGATAAACGTCAAGTCCGTGCTCGAGGGCAAACGCCTTGATAGGTGTGGGTAAAAGCTCGTAGCCGCGTCCGCGTGGCTTGTCGGGCTGTGTTATAACTCCCACAATCTCCTCACCCGAAAGAAGCAGCTCACGCAAGGACGGAATCGCAAAATCGGGAGTTCCCATAAAAAGTATCTTCATACAGCCACCTCAGTCTAACATCTCCGACGCAACGTCGATATAAAGCTTGCCGTCAAGATGGTCAAGCTCGTGACAAAAAGCACGTGCCAAAAGCTCAGAGCCTGTATAATCGACAGTCTCTCCGTGTCTGTTAAGTGCACGGACTGTTACGTGCATAGGACGTGTTACGATGCCCGCTCTTCCCGGAACCGAAAGGCAGCCCTCTTCACCCGTCTGCTCGCCCGAATATGCAATTATCTTGGGGTTGATAAGCTCGATTACCTCGCCCTCTTTGACCTCGATAACCACTATTCTTCGAAGAATTCCGACCTGAGGTGCCGCAAGACCGCAGCCGTTTGCCGCTCTCATAGTCTCTACCATATCGTCAAGGAGAGTGAGCGTTCTCGGTGTTATTTTATCAACGGGACGGCAGCACTTGCGAAGAGTGCTGTCCCCTATCTTTACTATTTTTAATTTTGCCATTTTATTTTAGTATCCTTTCATCAAAGATTTGAGGGATTGAGGTCGACCGAAAGGGTGAGTCCCTTCACCGCCGCCTGAGAAAATTTTGAAAGAACCAATGAGAAGAGTGCCCTCGACTCTCTGTTGAGCACACACTTTGCCACCATTCTCATTCTATACTTATTTTCAACCTTATATACGGGTGCCTCAAACGGCCCGAAAAGCTCGAGCGGCACTCCCGCATACGCACCCTGACAAAGCTCCTTTAGTGTGTCCGAAAGCACCTTTGACGCCTTTAGGAGCTCCTTTTCGTCACTTGACGCAAGGGTGAGAAGCACCATATCGCAATACGGTGGGAATTTGAGCATTCTTCGTAGCGTTATCGCCCCCGCGTAAAAGCTGTCATAGTCCTGCTTGCAAGCAAGCTTTATGCAGTCGTTGTCGGGATTTACCGTCTGAATTATAGCCTCGCCCGCCTTTTTGGAGCGTCCCGCTCTTCCTATGACCTGCGTGAGCATCGCAAACGTCTTTTCGTTTGCTCTGTAATCGTCAAGATAGAGAGAGGCGTCTGCAAGAAGCACGCCAACGAGAGTGACGTCGGGGAAATCGTGTCCCTTTGTGACTATCTGCGTACCGAGCAGTATATCTGCCTCGTGACGGCGGAAGCTTGTCAGCATATTTTCATAAGAGCTTGACGAAGCGGTAGTGTCTCCGTCCATACGGAGTATTTTTGCGTTAGGTAAAAGCGAGGAAAGCTCTTCCTCAAGCCTCTGCGTGCCGTATCCCATATGAGCGATATGTTCTCCGTCGCACGACGGACATTTTTTCGGCACTTGCATTCTGTTTCCGCACCAATGACAGCGAAGCTCGCCCTTATCGTAAGAGCCGCCGAAGGTGTGGTAGGTCATCGACACAGAGCAGCGTGGGCATTTTATAGACTCACCGCAATCTCTGCACGAAAGAAAATTATTGTATCCGCGTCTGTTAAGGAAAAGAATTGCCTGCTCGCCCTTCGACACGGTCTCAACGAGCCTCTGGCAAAGCAGAGAGCTCATAGGCGACGTATTTCCCGCAGCCGCCTCAAGTCGCATATCGACAACGGTGGTTTTCGGAAGTGTCGCACCGCCGTATCTTGAATCAAGTCGCAAAAGCGTATATTTCCCGTCGACCGCCTTCTTGAAGCTTTCGATCGAGGGGGTGGCGGAAGCCAAAAGCATAAGCGCTCCCGACTTTGCACAGCGGTATCTCGCAATATCTCTTGCGTGATATTTGGGGCTCATATCCGACTTGTATGTATGCTCCTGCTCCTCATCAATAATTATCGCACCGAGGTTTTTTACAGGCGAGAAAACTGCCGAGCGAGTGCCTACCACAACGTCAGCCCTGCCCTCTTTTATCTTGTTATAGGTCTCGTATCTTCTCGCGGGGGAAAGTCCCGAATGAACTACCGCCACGCGTGAACCGTAGCGAGAGCGGAATATCGAGAGTGTTTGAGGGGTGAGTGCTATCTCGGGCAAAAGGACGATAACGCCCTTTCCGTTTTGTTGCATTCTGTCAATAAGCCTCAGCATCACCGACGTCTTTCCGCTTCCCGTAACACCGAGAAGAAGCGCCGCCTGTGCCTTGCCCGAGTCTGCCATCTCGCTTAGCCTTTCGAATGCCGCCGTCTGCTCCGAGTTTAAAATGATCTCTCGCTTGTCGGGTGTGCTCTCTTCCTCGCATTCCTCTTTCGGAGCAACCTCTTTTTCTGTCGCAAGAAGAAGTCCTTTGTCTCGCACAGCCTTTATTTGAGCTGACGTTACCTCTGCCGCACGCATAAGCTCTGCGGCACCCATCTCCTTGTTTTCGTAAAGAAGAGCGATGATCCTCGTGTGCTTTTCGGAGCGGAGCTTTATTTCGGTATCCTCGCCCGAAAGTATAGCCTCGGCACGCTTTCGATCAATTTTCAGCGAATAGAAGGTCTCAACGTTTACCGTCGAGTCGACAAAGATACAGTCTCTTTTAAGCACACCTTCCTCGCACAGTCTGTCAAGAAGCTTGCCTACGTCCGTACCGAAATGCTTTTTTAGTAAATCAAATTTGACGCTCCCCTTTTTGCGAATATAATCGCATACGGGAAGCGCCGACTCATCAATCACATTTTTTTCGTTTTCGAGAGAAGTCGCGCTGTATACCTCTTGTAGCCTTGAAAGTGCGGCGGCAGGAACCATAGACCTTGCCGCATCGCCTATCGTGCATAGAGTCTGCTCCTTCATAAAGGCACAGAGCCCCATCATCTCGCCCGACAGCGATAGCTTTTTTGAGACAAGGTCGAAAATAGGCTTGCACACCGTTCCCTTTTTCTCGGGAGCGTCCCTGAGGGCACTCACAAGTGCGAGTCTTCTCTTGTTGGAATTACCAAACGGTACAACGACAAAATCGCCAACGGCGACCTTGCCTCTGTACTCCGAGGGGATATAGTAGTCGAAGGCTACGTCAAGAAAATACGGATTATCGAGTAGATGCACGCCTGCGTATTCCATATTCGTCCCCCTTTATTTTAACCTTCTGTATTTCTATTACTCTTAGAGAGTAGAGTCCTCTTCGGTCTCTTCAAGTCTCACGAGCTTATACTCGCCCGTCTTTATCATATTGAGGGCGGTCTTGAGAGCCTTTTCCTCTCTGTACTCCTTGTTGAGCTTGTTGATAACACTTCTGTCAGCGTCCTTAGAAGAGCCCGCTGCCTTTTCAGCCGCCTCTTTAAGAGTAACGTACTCATCGGTTATCATTCTCGCACACTTTGCAGAAGCCAAAGCTATCTCGTATCTGTTAAAATTCTCGTTTGTCAGTTCCTGTACTGTGGGGTGAAGCATTACAATTTCTCCTTAAAAATGAATATGTATTATTGTTTAAATTATTATTTTTTCTTTTCAAAAAAATTCTTGACGATATCGGTATCACGCTCGGTTGCCATCTTCTCGGCACGAATTATCGTCTCTATATCCTTTGCACACTGAAGGTCGCCGCCGTCCTCGTTGTAGACTACGTAATCGTACTTACGCACTTGGTGGACTTCCTTCTTGGCAGTCTTGAGCCTCTTGAGAATATTCTCCTCGGTCTCGGTTCCTCTGCCGCGAAGTCTCGCTTCCTGAACCTCATAGCTCGGGGGCAAAAGCATTATAAGCACCGCATCGGGATATGCTTTTTTTATCTTCATTGCTCCCTTTACCTCTATCTCGAGAAGAAGGTTTTTTCCGCTCTCTATTACTTCGAGTGCCTCTTTTTTAGGCGTGCCGTAGAAATTGCCCGAGTACCGTGCATTCTCAAGAAAGCCTTTATGCCATCTTCTATTTCTAAATTCCTTTTTGGTTAAAAAGTGATAATTCACTCCGTCAACCTCACCCGGACGGGGGGAACGCGTTGTCGCAGAAACCGAAAAAACGTAGTCTCCCGTCTCAATAAGATGCTTGTTGACCGTTCCCTTTCCGCTTCCGGCAGGGCCGGATACAACTACAATAAGTCCTTTTTCCATAGTTAAATCCTTTCAGCCGTGCGGAATCAATCCTCTACCGCTTCGATATCCTCAGCTCCCTCGCTGTCATCAAGGCGGTTTGCTATCGTTTCTGCCTGAATTGCAGAGAATATAACGTGCTCGCTGTCGGTTATTATAACCGAGCGAGTTCTTCTTCCGCAGGAAACGTCAATTACTCTTCCCGCGTCCTTCGCGTCCTGCATTAGTCTCTTTATGGGGGCAGAGTCGGGGCTAACTATTGTCACTACTCTGTCGGACGCTACCATATTTCCAAATCCAATGTTTATAAATTTCATTTTTTTACCTTTTGTTTTGTCTTACCTATCATTCCAAGTTCTGGATCTGCTCGCGTATCTTTTCGATCTCACACTTCATTTCAACAACTATTGCGGCGATTTCCGCATTCGAGCATTTCGAACCGATCGTATTCGTCTCCCTGTTTATCTCCTGCACAAGGAAATCGAGCTTTCGACCGATGGGCTCGCTCGACTCGAGTATTGAATAAAATCCGTCAAAGTGAGACGAAAGTCTTACAAGCTCCTCGTCAATTGCCACTCTGTCGGCAAATATCGCACACTCGGTAAGTATTCTGCTTTCATCGAATACGATTCTGTTATCGGCAAGCATCGTGCGGAGCTTTTCCTCAAGCTTTTCCTTGTAGCCCTTAACGTCATCTGCCGAAATAGCCTCGACCTGCTTTGCGTATGCACGGAGCTTTTCTATCTTGCACTTTATATCCTCGGCAAGATTTGCTCCCTCTCTGGCTCTTCCCACAAGGAAGATATCGACCGCTTCGCCAAGAACGCTTGAGATTGCTTCCCAGTCCTTTTCAACGTCGTCCTCGGTGCGTACCGTTGTAAATACGTCTCGGTTTTGTGCGACCTTCATTATGCTGATGTCGTCAAGAAGTCCGTATTTTTCACCGAGTGAACGGAGAGCCTCTATATATTCGGTGGCGTATACCTCGTCGACGGCGATATGCGTCTCGGGAGTTCCGACTCGCTCAATGCTTATAGAAACGTCTACCTTTCCTCGACTTATCCCCTTTGACTGAAGATATGGCTTTATCTTTTCCTCAATATAGGAAAAAGCTCTCGGGAGTCTTACCGAACAATCGAAAAAGCGGTTGTTGACCGACTTTATTTCAACCGTTATGTCCTTGTCGTCGACTGTGCTTCGGCATCTGCCGAAGGCTGTCATACTGTGTATCATAAAAACTTCCTCTTTTTTTGCGTATAGTTACACATTATATATTAAATATATAATAATTATAATATTATTTTCCCCAATTGTCAACCCGATTATTTACTTTTTCTCCTCTCACCCCTCCCTCAAACACTATCTTTTTGCTTTGTCAAACACTAATAAGTAAATAAATTGGTATTTATCGGGGTGAGGTTTAACAAAATCGTTCGTTTTTGCGAGGCGTCGGGGACGTCCCGCATTTTACACAAACAAACTCACCGATAAATTACCTAAAGGTAGAAACTTCGTTTGCAAAATTTGAAAGCATCTTATTTCATCAAACACTTGACACGACGACTTTTGAGGTGTAAAATACAAATGTTATTAAAATAAAATCTTTTTAAGGAGTCTTTTATGCTTACTTTCATCAAAAAAGGTGCACCGCAATACAAGGCGAACCTTCACTGTCATACTGTTCTCTCGGACGGAAAGCTCACTCCCGAGCAGGTAAAAAATGCGTACAAGGAGCACGGATATTCGGTGCTCTGCATCACCGACCACGAGCATCCTGTTGACCACACCGACCTCTCCGATCCCGATTTCGTTATGCTCACCGGATACGAGGTATATATCCGTAACGACGGCTACAATTATCTCAAGCCCGAAATACATATGAATCTCTTTGCAAGAGATCCCCACAACGTAAAGTACATAAACTTTAACGACAAGTGGTGCAAGTATATAAAGGACCCCGTTGAGCGAGCAAATCTTCAGAAGGTTGGCTCCGAAAGACCGCGTGAATACACGGTCGAGTACATCAACGATTTTGTTAAGACGGCAAAAGAAAACGGCTACATTTGTGCTCAAAACCATTCGACCTGGTCGATGGAGCCCGAGGAAAACGTTGCCGCTTACGAAGGCTTCTTCTCTATGGAAATATACAACTACTCGGCAGACCTCGTAAACCGCTCGGAATACAACGCAAAGATCTATGACCGCCTTCTTATGAGCGAAAAACGCATCTGCTGTCACGCGGCTGACGACAACCACAACAAAACACCCTTCGATTCGCCCTCTTGCGATTCCTTCGGTGGATTTACTATGATCCTTGCGGACGAGCTTTCCTACGACGGTGTGTTCAAAGCACTTGAGAGTGGAAACTTCTATGCTTCCTCAGGTCCCGAGATATTCGAGCTCACCTTTGACGGCAAGAAGGTCCACATCGAGACCTCCCCCGCAAAGCAGATCACTATGCTCACGGGTGCAAAGATTGCAAAGAGTGTTTTCGGCACTCCCGACGCTCCCGCAACAAGTGCTGACTTTGAGATAGGAGACCTCGGCGACTACGTTCGTTTTGACGTCTATGACTTCGAGGGCAACCACGCAGACACTCGCGGCTTCTTCCGTGACGAGCTTGGAATTTAATAGGGTTGTGTAAAACGCGGGGGAAGATGTTTTTTGAAAAAACCATCTTCCCCCGCACCCCTATCTTTAAAAACTTTTTAATACGTTTTTTGGCTAAATCCGAGGTTTTCGTTACTACGTAAATCTTTTGCAAACCAACGGATTTTTAGAAAAAAAGCACCGCAGACAACTGTCTGCGGTGCTTTTCTGATTGTAAAGTAAGTAATAAATTACTTAACCTCAACAACTGCTCCAGCTTCCTCAAGAGCCTTCTTGATGGACTCAGCCTCTTCCTTGGAAACGCCGGTCTTAACTTCCTTAGGAGCACCCTCAACGAGGTCCTTAGCGTCCTTAAGTCCGAGACCAGTGATCTCACGAACAGCCTTGATAACGTCGAGCTTCTTAGCGCCGAACTCCTTGAGTACAACGTCGAACTCAGTCTTCTCTTCTGCTGCGGGTGCTGCTGCGCCAGCTGCTGCAACTACTCCAACAGGAGCTGCTGCGGATACGCCGAACTCCTCTTCAACTGCCTTTACAAGGTCAGCAAGCTCAAGGATTGTAAGAGCCTTGATCTCTTCAACAATGTTTGTAATCTTTTCAGATGCCATTTTAATTTTCCTCCGTAATTTGTGAGATTTTTAATAATTTGTCTGTGCTTACGCACATTTTTTTGCGAACGTAAGAATTTTATTTTCTTTACGCCGCCCGAGTGTTTTTTCGCGTTTGATTAAGCCTCTGCGACAGCTTCCTGTGCGGGGGCTGCCTCGCCGTTCTTGTCGACAACTGCCTGAAGAGCATAAGCAAGACCGTAAACGGGGGACTTGATGCTTCCGAGGAACTTTGCGATAAGAACTTCCTTCGAGGGGATATCTGCAAGTGCAGTAACTGTAGCCTTGTCAACAACAGCACCGTCAAGGTAACCTGCGAGTATCTGGAAAGACTCGATCTTTTCAGCATACTTCTTAATAACCTTTGCGGGAGCTATGGGATCGTTCTCACTGATAGCGATAGCAGTCATACCTGAAAGGTACTGCTTCATATCACCAAGACCAACCTCATCGCAAGCTCTGCCCGTGAGGGAGTTTTTCATAACCATGTACTTAACTCCTGCAGCACGGAGTTCCTTACGCATTGCGGTATCGTCTTCAACGGTAATACCCTGATAGTTAACGACAACGCCTGCGGGAGAGCTCTTGAGTCTGTCCACAAGATCAGCAACTATAGCTTGCTTCTTTTCAAGAATTGCATTGCTGGCCATTTTGTTTTACCTCCTAATAGAATAGATAGCAGGAAAATAAAAAAATCTTTCTCGGCACGGCACACGCTCGCACGAAGAAAGACACAAATACAGTATTTAAAAGTATAAAGTCTGTCCTCGGCAGGGAGCATATAGCCAATTACCGTAACCTGCTGTCTTTGGATAACGAAGGTATTTTACCACAACGAGACACCTTTGTCAATACCTTTTTTCAATTTTTTTGATTTTTTCCAAAATCGCTCAATATATTTTTTATTTATATGTAAGAAATCATTGCAAAAGAGAGTTTTTTGTGTTATAATTTAAGTTGGTTTGAAGTATATAATTGAAAACGGTTTGAAACGGAGTCCAAATTATGAAATACGTCCTCGCCTCGGCATCTCCGAGAAGAAAGGAAATACTTGAAAATCTCGGTCTTGATTTTGTTGTTATAACCTCTGAAGCAGACGAAAACAGCGAGATAAGCGACCCTCAAATCCTCACCGAGGAGCTTTCGAGACGCAAGGCAGAGGCAGTACGCGACCATCTTGAAAAAGACGGAAGGCTTGACACAGACACCGTGATCATTGCGTCCGATACCGTCGTTTTTGCAGGCGGTGAAATTCTCGGCAAGCCTCACGATAAGGCAGACGCCGAGCGAATGATACGCCTGCTATCGGGCAAAACGCACACGGTAACGAGCGGCGTTGCCCTCATATACAGAGGAAAAACGGTCAGCTCTCACTCGACCACCGAGGTCACCTTTGACGAGCTTGACGAAGAATTTATCGAGGACTACGTCTCCTCTCGCGAGCCATACGACAAGGCAGGTGCGTATGCTATCCAAGGCAGAGCCGCAGAGGTGATTTCAAAGATCAACGGCTGCTATTTTAACGTTGTCGGACTTCCCGTAAACAGACTTATTCATCTTGCGAAGGAAAACAATATTCCCTTCGAATTAAATCACTAAAAACAAAAATCACAATAAATCGGAAAGGAGATGCTTTATGGCAAAGCTTATAGGTGTAGATCTTGGCACGTCAAATACTTTTATGTATATGAAGCCGCAAGGAATAGCTCTTCGCTCGCCCTCTGTGGTAGCGATAGACAAGCAGAGCCGTGACGTCGTTTCCTTTGGCGTTGAGGCAAGACGAATGCTCGGAAAAACTCCTGCGGGAATAGTTGCCTTCAAGCCGCTTGTGGGCGGAGTAATTGCCGACTATGACGTTACCGCAAAGATGCTCCGCATATTTTTCGAGACCACAAATTCCATCTCACTTTTCTCGAGACCTTCGGTAATCGTTTGTATCCCGCACGGAATAACAGAGGTTGAAAAGAGAGCAGTCGAGGACGCGACTCTCGAGGCGGGAGCAAAAACGGTAGCTCTTATCGAAACTCCCATCGCCGCCGCAATAGGTACGGGAATACGCATAGGCGGTGCGAGAGGAAATATGATAGTCGATATCGGCGGCGGCACTACCGAGGTTGCCGTCATAAGCCTTGGCGGTATCAGTGCATCAAAATCACTGCGTCTGGCGGGAGACGATCTCGACCAAGCCATAATCCGCTACTTAAGACTCAGAAAGAACATTTTTATAGGTGAGATAACGGCAGAGGAGCTTAAAATAAAAATAGGCTCGGCTCATCCCGACACCGACGGCGGCTCTATGATAGTTTACGGACGAAACGTAAACTCGAGCCACGCGGCGACCGAGGAGATATCCTCAGCGGACATTCGCCTTGCTATGAAGGCAGAGCTTGAACAGATAGTCAGAGCTATTAAGGCGACTCTCGAGGAAACTCCGCCCGAGCTTTCGGCTGATATTTACGAGCAAGGAATAACGCTCACGGGCGGCGGCTCAAACCTCAGAGGAATTGACAAGCTAATAAGCGAGCGTACCGGTATCAAGGTAAATCGCGTAAAAAATCCGCTTGAAAGCGTTTGTCTCGGCATTGGACGGGTAATCGAGAGCGAGGGAGCTCTTGCCAATCTTTTACGTTACAGAGGAAGATAAAATGCAGGAAAATATAAACTCGGTGCAAAGCACTCCCGAAGAATGCGGGACAAGCGTGCCGCCTCAAAACAAAAAAGATCCCGAAAAGCTCTTTCCACTAAGATATTCAAAATACAACTCCTTTTATCTTTTGGTGGTGCTTGCGGCAGTAATTTCCATAGGCGTTGGAATTTTCGTTGCCGTCACGGGCGACCTTATGTGGGGCGTTGTCATCTTCTTCGCGGGAATATTCATTTACGCGTATTTCGCTTCGTCCGAGCTTCACGAAAAGCTTGGGATATGGCATAGAACTGACGCGGGTGCTCTGCTTGTCACGAAATGCCGTGCGAGATACGGAGACGTTTTCTATATTCCCTCTCGCCTTCTTTGGTATGACGTTGAGGAAATTTGCGACAGGGCGTTTTTCTCTCCCGCAAATAAAAATGGGGAGCTTGTGGCAGTTTTTCTGCCGAAAAGCTTGAAGAAGATCGGCGAGGACGTTTTTGCGTCCTGCGAGTCGCTTCACACGCTCTATTTTGAGGGTAGCGAGGAAGAGTTTTCAAAAATTGAAAGCAAGACAAGCTTTGAGGGAATGGAGATAATTTTCAATTCTTCCCTTCCCCAAAAGAAAAAATAATTATAAAAAGCAAAAACATTGAAAGGATACGGCTATGAGATTTTTTAAGTCAAAATTTTTCATAATATCTGTTACGGTAGCCCTCGTTTTGGCTATCGTTACCTCGCTTCTTTCGATGTTTGGCTTTTCGGGTATTATAAGGAGCGGTCTTAAGACCATCGCCACCCCCTTCGAGTGGTGCGGTACGACTGTGGCAAACGCCGTAAACGGCTTTGTCGAGGTCTTTGCCGAGTACGATGACCTCAAAAAAGAAAACGAGGAGCTTCGTGCAAGACTTGACGAAATCGAGGACGAAAAGCACGAAATATCGGTGCTTCGCGACCAGAACGATTGGCTGAAGTCCTATCTCGACCTCAAGTCGTATATTCCCGAGCTTACTATGACAGACGTGACCGTTATCGCACGAGAGGCAGGTAATTATTCGACTGTCCTCACGATAAATAAGGGATACGTTCACGGCATAAGAAGAAATATGCCCGTCGTCACCGATAGGGGCACGTTTGGCTACGTCTCCGAGTGCGGTCTTGACTGGGCAAAGGTGGTCAGCATAATCGAGACGGCAAGCTCAGTGAGCGTTTACACCGAACGCACGGGTGCTACCGGCGTAGTCGAGGGCGACACAGCTCTCAGAGCAAAGGGCTATTGCGTTATGACGTACGTCTCGTCAAGTGCGGATATTAAGGTGGGCGACAGAATTTTCACGAGCGGAAACGCAACCATATATCCCCCGGGACTTCTTATAGGTGAGATAGTTGAGATAAGTGCTGACGAGGCAACGAGAACTCTTCGTGCCGTCATAAAGCCCTCGGTCGATTTTGACAGAGCGGGCGACATAAACAATCTAATGGTCATCACAGGCTACGCGAACGAGGGCTGAGGTGACTATGAATTCATTTAGACCTGAAACAACTCGTCAATTGCTTTGGCGTAGATTGCTCGTATTCTTGCCCGCAATGTTTATTCTTGCAGTTGCGGAATGCTCCTTCTTTGCACAGCTTTATTTTCTGCCCGCCACGCCCGACCTTATGCTCGGCTTCGTGGTGGCTGTCGCTATGCTTGATTCCCAGCATTCAGCCGCCATCTGCGGTATCGGTGCGGGATTTATTATTGACGCTGTCGGTGCTACGGGAATTTCATTCTCCCCGCTTTTCTATATGCTTTGCGGTGCTTTTTGTGCGGTGCTTGCCAAAAAGATGCTCCCGAGCTTTCTTTCGTGGCTGGTCGAGCTTGCCATCTTCTCGGTAGTAAAAGGGCTCTACACCCTCGCGGGCCTCTATTATTCCTGGTCGGGTGCCCCCATCGGCACGGTGCTTCTTCGCACAGTCTTGCCCGAGATAATCTGCACCTTCGTCATCTGCTTGCCGATATTCTTCATCGTTAAGCTCTGTATGATACCGATAGATTCAAAAAGACGTCTCCGTCTGTAACTTTATGTGTGTAATGTTTTATGCGGGAGAGCCGCCTATTTTGCAAAATATGCTTCGCTAAAGCTAAGCTTGTTCTCTACCCGCATAAATAACACCCCTACATATACAAATTTATAGGCACCACACAACTTTATTTTTAATCAAGGAAAAGGATATGCGAAACAATAAAAGCCGCTATGCTCCGCCCCGACAGCTTCTCGGCAGAGCACAAAAAAGAAAATATGGCTTTTCGGCGAGATACATAGGAATCACCGCCGTTTTTTTGCTTATCTGCCTTTTTTACGTAATTAAAATGTACCAGATACAGTCAAGCGGTGTTGCGGGCTCGCTTGACAACAACGGACTTGTCACTCGCACTTATACGGTTGCGGGGGTGCGTGGCGAGATATATGACAGAAACGGCAAGCTCCTTGTCGGCAATTCGATAAATTACGATATCGTCTTTGAATACGGCTCGATTCCCGACACGACTCCCGAGCTTAACCGCTCAATCCTTAACGCCCTCGAGGCTATGGAAAAGACCGATTCTCTCTCTTACCTTGCAGATGACCTCTATCCCCTTGAAGGTGTCTATCCCGACTTGCACTTTACAAATGAGGCAAGAGATACGACGAGCGAGACGTATGCCGCTCTCCTCAAAATATTTGACTCGAATAAGCTTGGGGACGCCGATGACGTCTCCGAAAAGCTGCTTACCGATGCACTCCGAAGAAAATATAAGATGTACGAGGACCAGTACACGCCCGAGGAGATAAGTGCCCTTCTCCGTGTCAGGTACGAGATGGAGAGAGTGCAGTTTGGCTACTACAACCCCTACGTTCTTGCAAAAAACGTGCCACCGAGCCTTGTGAGCTATCTTCAGGAGGACGGTGCTGACGGCATAAACTTCAAGATAAATTCAGAACGAGTCTACTGTTACCCCGGCTACGCCTCGCATATTCTCGGCAGAGTCGGCAAGATTCAGGCAGAGGATGCCGAAAAATATCTTGCACTCGGATATTCACTGGACTCAATCGTTGGAAACTCGGGCTGTGAGAAGGCGTTTGAGGAATATCTGCACAGTCAGGACGGCATTATGACCATAGTTTACGACGAGAACGGCAGTATTGTCGAAAAGAAATATGACGTCACTCCTATAAGCGGAAACGACGTTTGGCTCACCATTGATATTGATATGCAGATAGCGGCAGAGGATACTCTTGCCGACACAATAGGACTCATAGGCTCGGCAAATGCGGGAGCGGCGGTCACTCTTGACGCTGACAGCGGTGCCGTATATGCCATCGCGTCCTATCCGACATTTGACTTAACACAGATGCAAAGCATCGATTACTATAACGGGATCCTTGCAGACGAAAATCTACCCGAGCTTAACAGAGCTCTGAGCGGAGTCTATCCACCGGGATCGGTATACAAAATAGGTGCGGCTCTTGCGGCTCTTGAAAGTAAACAGATCAACTCCTCAAGTACCTATACCTGCAATAAGGTATTCCCTCACCTGCACGGACCTACTTGTCTTGGCAATCACGGTACGATAACGGTCACCGATGCAATAAAGGACTCGTGCAACGTATTTTTCTACTATCTCGGTATGGAGATGGGAATAGACAACATCACGAAATACACAAAGCCGCTCGGACTCGGCTCGTCAACGGGAATTGAGCTTCCCGAAAGAGTGGGGATAGTTGCGGGCAAAGCAAACGCGGGCATCTGGGACGCGGGCAACGACCTCTCGGCAGCGATAGGTCAGGCAAATCACGGATACACACCGCTACAAATGGCAGTATATACCGCCTCGCTCACAAACGGCGGAAGTCGGTATGAGGTACATCTTCTCGACTCGGTGCACGAGTTTTATACGGGAAACGTCATTTTTAAGACCGAGCCGAAAATCATAGAAACGGTAGAGATAAGCACCGACAACAAAAACACCGTGCTTGAAGGCATGAGGCGCGTGGTAGCATCGAACGCCACCATTTCCTCGTACTTTTCGGGTGTTCCCGTCACGGTTGGCGGAAAAACGGGTACGGCACAGGTAAACGGCAAGGCGGATTACGCTCTCTTTGCGGGAGCGGCACCTTATGACGAGCCCGAGATAGTCGGCGTCTGCATAATAGAAGAGGGTGCTATGGGTACTAACGCCTCACGTACGGTAGCAAAGACCTTTGACGTATATTACGACAAAAAAGCGGCACATCAAGAAGAAATTAACAACTAAAACGGAGACCGATATGGCAGGAAAATTTATAGTTTTTGAAGGAATAGACGGAGCGGGAAAAACCACGCAGGCGAAAATGCTTTGCGAGAGGATATCCTCGCTCGGGAAAAGTGTTTTTCTCACGGCAGAGCCTACAGACCTTGAAAGCGGACGTGAGCTCCGCAGGATTCTCGGCGGAGAGGAAAAGAAGAGCGACTGCGAAATGGCACTTCTCTTCACGCTCGACAGAATAGCACATAATATCGACAAGGAAAAAGGAATTGAGGCTATGCTCGAGGCGGGATACGACGTAATTTGCGACAGATATTACTACTCTTCCCTCGCATATCAGGGCCCCGTGACGAACTACGAGTGGGTGAAATCGCTCAATCTCAACTGCCCCGAGATACGCCGTCCCGATATTTGTATATTCCTTGACCTCACGCCCGAACAAAGCCTTGAGCGAATATCAAAAGGACGTGAAAAGCTCGAAATTTTTGAGAACCTTGAGACTCTCACAAGAGTCAGAGAGAGCTTTTTTGGGGTACTTACCGACCTCGACGACAATATAGCAGTCCTCGACGCATACCGCACCCCCGAAGAAATAGCCGACGACATCTGGACTCTTTATAAAAGTATTTGATAGATAAATAAATTGGTATTTGTCGGGGTGTTAGTTTGTGTTAAGATATTTTCCAAAGACCTTTTGAAAAAGGTCTCTGGACTCCCAAAACTTTCATATATTGGATTTCAACAAAGATGAGGAAAGAGCGTCAATATCCGCTCGGACGCGGATATTGAGATGAAATAT
>JAFVSI010000065.1 GCA_017503865.1 Clostridia bacterium
CCGTTCCCATTCCGAACACGGAAGTTAAGCTTTGCAGTGCTGACAATACTTGGCTGGCGACGGCCCGGAAAGATAAGTCATAGCCGACATAAAAGCGGGGTACAATAAATTGTACCCTTTTGCATTCCTCTTCATCTTTATGATGAGGTTTATATAAAACACGGACAACACAAGAAACGGTCCGTCATATATTCCTCCTTAGCTCAGTCGGTAGAGCGCATGACTGTTAATCATGATGTCGCTGGTTCAAGCCCAGCAGGGGGAGCCAGCACCTTTAGCTCAGTTGGTAGAGCAACTGACTCTTAATCAGTGGGTCCCGGGTTCGAATCCCTGAAGGTGCACCAAAAATAAAAGAGAGCAACAAAGTTGCTCTCTTCTATTTTTAGTACATACTCCACGACGAAGAACCCCGTACCAACGCCAAGTGCGTTGTAGCCGGAGCTTCATATAAATAAATATATGATAAATAAAGCAAGAGTTTCGCAGTTGAATCTTAAAAATGCTCCTAATAATTTGTATAAGTGAGTCGCTTTTATATGGAGGTGTCTATGAAGTATTGTGAATATTTCGAAAAATTCAATAAAAATGATTGCGAAGAGGTAAGCACGTATATTTCAAACGCAAAAGCAGAAGAGTTTTTGCTTAAAAATGCACCGAGACTGTATTGCCCTGACCAAACTATAGAGGAAACGTTTGCGTTTCGCACGTGGACTATGCGTAAGCATATAAAAAAGACAGACGTTGGTTTTTTGATTACAGAATTTTTACCGGACGTTCCGTGGGCAGCAGAATACAACACTATAAATGCCCCTTTGACGCATCATTTGAATGAGTTCCGCTGGCTCAAAAATGCAGATGAGCTATTGGACTATATTCGATTTTTTCTTACGGGGAAAGCTTCGGCATATCACTCAGGGTCGGCGTTTTCTTACCATACCCCTGCTTTAACGGCAATGTATAATTATTGCTTGTTGACAGCAAACGAGGATTTTTTGCGACAAAACGTTGAGGCATTCGAAAAATATTTTTTGACGTGGGAAGAAAAACATTTGACGAAAAATGGCTTGTATTGGTCATTTGATGATAGAGAAGGTACCGAATACACCATAAGCGGAACAAGCGGAACATTGTCAAATTGGAAAATGTTAAAGGGTTTTCGCCCTTTCATGAACGCTTGTATGTATGCCGATGCAGTTTCATTGTCAAAAATTTTTGAAATGACGTTCGATTTCGAGAAGGCAAAAGTTTATTCAAAAAAAGCACGTTTTATAAAAGAGAAGATGGACGAAAAAATGTGGGATGGAGATTTTTACAAAGCCGTTCACCCATTAGAACAGAACCTTGACAAAGAAATAGACTGTCAAGATATACCCGAGGGGCATAATGTAAAGGAACTGATGGGATATATCCCGTTTGCACTCGGTATGCCGAGCCAAGGCAAGGAAAAATGTTTTGCCTTTCTCAAAGATGAAAAGGTGTTTTTGGCAAAGACGGGCTTTGCAACCGCTGACGTTTCACACGAACGTTTTATGTACCGTCCCGAGCGTGGTTGTACTTGGAATGGAAAGGTGTGGCCGTATGCAACAAGCTACGCCATAAGTGCGTGCATAGAGCTTTTGAACAATTATTCTCAATCGGTTATTACAAACAAGGATCTGTATGATTTTATAAATCAATATGCCCAAATGCATTATTCTATGGAAAATGGCAAGAGAATAAACTTTATCGATGAAGTAATGATGCCGTACGAATATAGCTGGGCGGTGCGTGAATTGTTCAGAAACCGAGAAGATCTTACGCCGAGCGAGAAAAACCGAGGGAAAGACTATAATCATTCTACTTTTATTGACCTCGTGCTAAGGGGACTTTGCGGTGTAGAGCTGCAGGGCGAGAAAATGCGTGTTATACCAAAGGTCGAAGGGATTTGGAGTTGGTTCAAGATAGAAAATTTGACATTTAGGAAGCAGACCTATAATGTGTACTATGATGAATACGGAACGGTATTCAACAAAGGCAAGGGAGTGATTATTGAAAAGTTGTAGGGCGAAGCCTTGAAGGAGCACCAAAAACAAGAGCAGAGTAGCAACGCTACTTTGCTCTTGTTTTTAGTCCATACTCCCTGATGAAGAACCCCGTGCCAACACCAAAGGTGTTGGCACTTTTGCGTTGTATAAACGAAACACAAATGCTCAAATTTTCCTTGAACACGAATTGACACTATAAAAGCTGTATGATATAATAAAACAAAATACACTTGGGGTAGTTATCAATCTTTTATATTGACGAGGAGGCAAAGAATGAAAAGCACTAAAACGAAAAAGCTGGTTTTATCGGCTATGTTTTTATGTATAGGCTTGGTTTTGCCTTTCCTGACGGGGCAAATCAAAGAGATAGGGGACTCCTTGTTACCGAAGCATCTTCCCGTTATGTTGTGCGGTTTGATCTGTGGACCTGGCTACGGTCTTACAGTTGGGCTTATGTTGCCGTTTGTCAGGTCGCTGACCTTCGGTATGCCGCCTATTTATCCAAATGCCGTTTGGATGGCATTGGAGCTTGCAACGTACGGTTTCATTATAGGAATAATCTATTTTCACTTTAAGAGCAAAGGCTACAAGGCTTTATATATAAGCTTGATAGCTGCTATGCTTTCGGGAAGACTTGTTTGGGGAGTCAGCAAGGCACTTCTTCTCGGTCTTGGCGGCAAAGCATTTACCGTTGCGATGTTCGTTAGCGGTGGATTTATCGACTCTTTTCCGGGAATTATATTACAGCTGATACTAATTCCATTTATTACAAGAATGGTAGAAAATAGGAAAGACGCGTGATGAAAAAATATCTTTTCTTTATGGCAAGGGGAGTGGATCTTGCGTTTACCGTTAACATCGTGTTAAACCTAAAAAATTCGTCCAAGGAAGAGCTAACTGGCGACGATATATCCGTGATGGTTATTTGACAGTTTTTCAAAACTCAAACACAACCCTCGCACAATTTGTGCGAGGGTTGTGTCTCTATTTGTGTAATATGCTTGACAAATATACGAATAAGTGATAGAATTATTAGTACTGTTGTAAAATAAATAGGCAAGGAGTTGATTCTTTCGTGGGTAGTGACAGTATACCTTTATGGATCATATTTATTATTTGTGTTATAGGCGGTGCTTATTTTGCGGCTACTGAGAGTTCATTCTCGGCAGTAAACAAGATAAAAGTTAAGGCACTTGCAGACGACGGAAACAAAAAGGCTCAGGGTGTTATGTTCATTCTTAACAAGTTTGACAAGGCACTTACAACGCTTCTTATCGGCAACAACGTAACGAAGATCGCAGGAGCGGCGGTATTTACGCTTATTGCAACCGATATTTTTAGCGAAAAGTTCGGTGCAAGCGAAAAATTCCTCGATTCATTTGCTTTCTCTATGATTTGCTCGGCAATGAGTACGGTTATTATCTTCCTTTTCAGCGAGATGATACCGAAGAGCTTTGCAAATGACCGTAGCGAAACGATGTCTATCGCTTCACAAGGCTCACTTCGTTTCTTGATGAAGATACTCAAGCCCTTTGTTGTGTTTTTTAGTCTCATTTCGGATTTTGCTTCAAAGATTTTCGCAAAGAAAGAGGTCGAGCCCTCAATAACTGAGGATGAGCTTGCCGAAATTATCGAGACGGCAGAGGAAGAAGGAGTCGTTGACGAGGAGCAGAGCGATATGCTTATAAGTGCTATCGAATTTGCAAAAACCACTGCTGCCGACATAATGACTATGGATAAGGACATTGAATTTATCAGAGTCAATGCAACACCAAGTCAAATCCTTGACGCAATTCGTAGCTCCAATCACTCACGTTTACCCATAAAGGCAGAAAATTCCGATAGAGTCGTAGGAATTTTGAGAACCCGTACATATTTAATCGAATATAAGCGTAATCCTAACGTCAAGCTTCGTAGCGTTATGAAGCCGCCCTACCGCGTGCGTAAGGATGCAAAGATAGACGATCTTCTTACCGAGATGAGACAGCACAAGATACAGACCGCTATCGTTCTTGACGACGATAAAAAGGTGGTAGGACTTGTAACTATCGAGGATATTCTCGAGGAGCTTGTCGGAGAGATCTTTGACGAAGAGGATATAGTCGACCAGAATTTCCAAGCACTTGGCGGTAACAAGTATATGGTAAATACCCATACACTCGTTGCGAGTGCGTATGAGAGAATGGGACTTGGTGCGGCACCGAGAAATATAGCCTCGAAGCCCTTGCTTTCGTTTATACTCGAGACACTCGGACACTTACCCGAAGAGGAAGAATCCTTTATATACAACAATAATATAGAAATTACGGCTAAAACACTTGTTGAGGGCCGTGTTACAGAGGTCATTATTCACATTCTTGATGAGGAAGATATAGCCGCACTTGATGCGGAGAAACAGGTCGAGGAGGTGAAGATATGAGCTTTGCAGAACATTTTGAACGTATGTGGTGGGCGTACGCTGTCATTTTCGTAATGATATGTCTTTCCGCTTACTTCTCGGCATCAGAGATAGCGTTTAACACCGCTAATAAGCTCCGTCTTAAAAAGGCGGCTGACAACGGAAGCTATACGGCAAAGCTCGCACACTCTATCAGCGAGAGATTTACACTTTCACTGTCTGCTATCCTTATAGGAAATAACCTTGCGAATATTGCGGTTTCAACGTGTACGACACTTATCGTAATGAATTTGTTTAAGGACGACGTTGAGCTTGCTTCAACTATCGCGACGATTCTTGTAACGGTAGTGATCCTGATATTCGGCGAGATAGTTCCTAAGGTCCTTTCAAAGCAAAATGCCGACACGGTAGCAAGGATCATAGCGATTCCTACCCGTGTTTTGACGGTTATCCTCAGTCCCTTCGTCTTTATCGTTATGGCGATACTTTTCGTTCTCCGTAAGATATGGGGTAAGGACCGTACCGATGACGAGCCTACCGTTACCGAGGAAGAGCTTGTTTCTATAATCGACACGGTCGAGGAAGAGGGAGTTATCAACGAGGGACAGGGTGAGCTTCTTCAATCAACCCTTGAATTCAGCGATACTACCATTGAGAAGATAATGACGCCCCGTATAGACGTTACGGCAATTGACATTGATGATGACGAGGAAGAGATCACGGCACTTCTTAGTGATATGACACAGTTCTCCCGTTTGCCCGTCTATGAGGACAGCATTGATAACATTATCGGTATTCTTTCGCTCACACGTTATTACAGAGCAACACTTGACGAGGAAAAGCCTAACATACGCGGTATGCTTCTCAAGCCCTGCAAGCTTCATAAAACAATGAAGCTTCCTGCGGCACTCGCAAAGCTTCGTGAGGCAAAGATGCACCTTGCTATCGTTATCGACGAGTACGGTGGAACGCTTGGCGTTGTCACTATGGAGGACATTCTTGAGGAGCTTGTCGGTGATATTTGGGACGATACCGACGTTATTATTACCGAATGTACGGCAACGGGTGAAAACACATACGAGGTCATCGGTGATATGAACATTGACGATTTCTTTGAGGAAATTGGATTTGTCAAGCCCGAAAGCTTTACGTGTGAGTATTCAACGATAGGCGGATTTGCTATTGAGATGCTCGAGGCTGATCCCCACGTGGGAGACAGCTTCAGATATGAGAATCTTTTTGTCATAGTTGCAAGCATGGACGAGGAACGAGTTACAAAGCTTACCGTTCTCGTTGAGCAAAAGGATGACGAGGAAGAAATATTAGACTAATTTTTAAGAGGGTGAAGCGAGGCTTCGCCCTCTTTCTTATTGTGAAACGAAAACCACCAGCAGTGCTGGTGGTTCAGGAAAGCTTTAGCTTTGCCCAGTTTATTTATCCGAGCGAAGCGAGAAACCCGCCCCCTTTGCAAGTAATAAAATTTATGCTATCAAAACGGCTATAGATATTTA
>JAFVSI010000066.1 GCA_017503865.1 Clostridia bacterium
ACATAGACTTCATCTGTTTATTTTTGATAATCATTACTCGCTAACCTCATTTCGGCAATAATGATTTTATCATATCCTCGACACCTTGTCAAGCCTCGGATTATTAAAAAAAACCCCATCACCTATTGATGATGGGGTTCTTATAAAATATTATTTCTTAACTCCAAAGACTATTTTATCAGGTACTAATACCGTCTCTGCCTTATATGAAAGTTTTTCCTCAGCTGTAAGAATTGAACCGTACCAAGTATAAAAAATAGTTTCAATGCTTGATTTACTATCATCAGTCCAAGAATAAGACTGAGTTGATAGTCCTATAAACATTTCATTAGGAAATGCTTGAATAGCACATGTAAAACTATCGTTATTATTGAACGCCTCAAGCATTAAAGCCTTATCAAGCTCAAGCTCGATAAATCCATAGTACCGTTCGCTCATGTTTTTGTTTCCAGCTACGCCGGGTAATATCAAATCTCCGTTTTCATCAATTCTATGTTTATGAACAGACGATGCTGTAACAAAATTAACAGTTGGTGACGCTGCTACAGTTGCATCAGCCATTCGACTGACAGAAATGGCACTATTTCCATTTACAGGAATAGTTATAACGGCAGAATTTGTGTAATCGAAAGAATCAATTCCTAAACGTAAAAAATAATTATTTCTCGTTATAAATTCATTTGCACCGTCTCCCCAATAACCGCCAATATCCTTAATCATTAAATATATTTTTTCTTCAGTTTGAGCAACGTAATAAAAAATATTTGAAGATTTATTTAAATCTTCTTGATTTTCGGAAATTGCGGCAGCCTCGGTTATACCGTTATAAACTGCCTTAGTTAAACCTTTACTTATACCTGAAGATGGAGTTATATTAACGTATTCATCATCAAGAAAACCGTCAACAGTTATTACTCCTTCTTCAAGCACGTTGTCACCGGCAAACATTTCAAAAAAAGAAACTTCTTCAATATTTTCATCATTTCGATTAGAAGAATTCTTATCAGTATCGATAAATGGTGAAATAATTGACGTTGCCGCTGCAAGTACCAATATTGATACAAGTATTATAATTATAATTTTTTTCATAATATCACCTCAATTATATTTTTGTTCCACAACCGTCACAATTTCCGTCACCATTTTTATCACCAATATGTGGTCCAGCTATTACATCACCCTCATAGAAACAAACTGTACAAATAGGATTTGTAGTACAATCAGCAGGTGTTGACCAGGAATGTTCTGTACTTGGTATTATTTGTGTAGCTCCACAACTACATGTACTTGTGCCTGACGTTTTACAAGTTGCTGCTTTTGTGATTATATAACTATGTGTATGCTCGGTTGTTTCTTTAGTATAATTATCCTGAGAAACAATTGTATTAAAATTGGTCATAAATGCAAGAATTGCTGCAATTGCAATAACTGCAATAAAAATCATGAAAATATTATTTATATCTTTTTTCATAATATCACCTCAATTATATTTTTGTTCCACAACCGTCACAATTTCCGTCACCATTTTTATCACCTATATGTGGTCCAGCTATTGCATCACCCTCATAGAAACAAACTGTACAAATAGGATTTGTAGTACAATCAGCAGGTGTTGACCAGGAATGACCTGTAGCAGCTATCGTCTGAGTAGCTCCACAACTACATGTACTTGTACCTGCGGTAGTACACGTAGCAGCTTTAGTTACAGTATAACTGTGAGTGTGCGTTGAAGATGATGTTTTTTCCGTATAAGTTATATATACAGTAGATGTACCCGGTGAAACAGTGGTGACACTCAAAGAATCAACCGATTGCATATCAGTAAACTGAATACCGGCAATCTTATCTTTGGCATCAAGGTTAATCTGATTACCGGAAATACTCAAGGTTGCAGTATTATTATTTGACTCGAGTTTTATATCACCAAGCTTTGTTGTTGTACCTTGCTTGTAAATATTTACAACGTAAGAATAAGCATAGCTCTCTTCTGTTGTAGGACCCGAAGTATCTGAAGAAGATACATTCGAATCGACAGAACCGGACTCTTTTTCGGAAGTGACGTCACTATCAGAAGACGGGCCCGAAAGTGCGTCACTAAATGCGTTAAATGCTATTGCAAACAAAGCAATTATCGCAAAAATAATTATTAACTTTTTCATTTATTTTCCTTTCTTTATAGAACAAATTTGATTATATTGATATACAATCTTTTTTACCTGGGCAGGCAAATACAAAGAAATAAACTGCTGTGCCTGATAAGAATTTTGTTTACCCAACTCTTCGAGCATAGCTCGGTCAGATGTATAAGTATCAATACCGTACAAGCTTGTACCGGCTTCGAGCGTTCGTCTCGCAAATATATCTTGGAAAGCATCGGTTGAATAACGACGTGCGTAAATCTTCTTTGTCATAAGATAATACTTATGCTCCTCAAGATTATTACCGCTGCTTCCCTTAGAAGCCTCGGTACCTGATTCGCTGCCGAGCATTTGAACGTAATAACCGAAAGTATTACTTAAATACTCAGCTCTCTGGAAGAGCTTACCGTATATCTGATGAACGAGTGTAATAATGAAAAAGTTTTCATTACCGCATTTCTTGACTTCATGGTACCAATTAAAATAGGATTTAAATACAAATTCTACAATAACCGGCAAGAAGCAGAAGTGAAGGGTATATAACCGTTCACTTATACTCGTTATATGTAATACGCTTGCAAGGTCACGAGCGTCAGCTCCCCAGCTCTCCGGGCGTTGTTCGTCAGCTATGAAAACAATAAAACAAATATTTTCTATCGTTCCATTATGACGAATATACTTTAACCAAGCATTAAATAAGTCGTTCTTTTGATTAGCTTCAGCAGAATCCTTCTTAACACTCTGAAGTTCAAGAGTGTTCTGACGTTCCTTACCGATTTCAGAAGCAAATATAACACCAAACTCAATAGAGCCGGCAATACGTTTCTCTTGGTTAATTTGGCAACCGACACGGAAGAGATCCCAGTCGATAATATGAGCGTAGCAAGATTCGTCATCAATCTTTGCAGGATCTCTTCT
>JAFVSI010000022.1 GCA_017503865.1 Clostridia bacterium
TACAACAATGAACGTATTCAACTCAAAACAAAACTGACACCTCTCGAAAAGCGATGTCAGTTCGTTGCTTAATTCTTAATTATACTACCCACAGGGGCTTTTTGTACTGTCCGCACAATTTGGGGCAGTTCAATTTTCGGTGGTCTTTTTTTATGTATTAAAGCAATTCTCTGAAATCGTAGACGTATTTGTCGGTAGCCGCCTTCATTTCCTCTACGTATTCCTTTGAGGACTCGTCATAAACTCCGTAAACTACCATTCCAGCCTCTTTTGCCGTCTTGTCGGCGTTAAGGTTGTCGTCAAGGAAGATGACCTCGCCGACAGGCACGCCGATTCTCTCTGCCGCCATCTGATATATTGCGGGATCTGCCTTTGTGGTCGCAAAATCGTTGCAAGACCAAACGTTATCGAAAAGGTCGAAAATCTGGAGTCTCTTGAGGCAAGGATCAAGTGCTTCGTGAGGACTTGCGGTAAGTACGTTTAAGGACGCCCCTCTCTTCTTAAGCTCACGAAGGCTCTCAATTACGTGCTCCTTTGCGGGAACTACGTTGGTATATGCATCAACAGCATACTTAAGCATAAGAGTTGTGAGATAATCGTGACTCTTATCCATTCCGAGCTCCTCAATAAAATATGTAGCTGTGCCGTTATATCCAAGAGGGGTGATTATCTTTATAATGTCCTCACCGTATTTAACGTTATGTTCGTTAAGAATACGAAGCATAAGTGCACTGTAAGTGGGCATAGAATCGACAAGCGTTCCGTCAAAATCAAAAAGATAGGTGTTCATTTTTCTTCTCCTATTTAATCATCGAGCGAAAAAGAGTCGCTCTGCATTTTCATATGTTATTCTCGCAGCCTCGTCGGGAGTTATTCCCTTCACCTCTGCAAGTGTTATAGCCGTATATTCGGTAAGTCCCGAATGGTTAAGCTGTCCGCGAAAAGGATGCGGTGCAAGATAAGGGGCGTCGGTCTCAATCAAAATTCTATCAAGTGGCACAGATTCCGCAACTTCTCTTACGCGTGCGGCATTTTTAAAGGTCAGGACACCCGAAAAAGAGATATACCAGCCTCGCTTTACAAGCTCGCGAGCCATCTCCGAGCTACCGCTGTAGCTATGAAATACTCCCGTGACCTCGGGGTGAGCGAGTGCCATATCAAAGCACGGACCGTGTGCCTCTCTATCGTGTACGCAGACGGGCAAATTCAGCTTTTTTGCAAGAAGCATCTGAAGCTCGAAATACTCCCTCTGCTTTTCCCTGTCAAATCCCTCGTAGTGAAAATCATATCCTATCTCACCGATAGCCACGACCTTAGAGTCTGATCTCTCCCTCTCACAAAGGATAATCCTTTCAAGCTCTGCCACCTCACTCTCCGGTGTTTCCTCAAGATACTGACAGTCCTCGGGGTGAATACCGAGAGCAACGTACATATTTTCGTATTTTCTCGCCTGCTCGAGACAAACGAGATTGTTTTCATTATTAGTTCCTACGTTAATCACCTTGCCGACGTTTTTTCCGAACACCTCTTCACAAAGAATCTTGTCAGCAAGTCCGTCAAAACGTTCGTCAAAATAATGAGCGTGTGAATCAAACAGTTTTTCGGTTATCACCTTAAAACTCCTTCTTAAAGCTTCTCTTGAAAAGCTCGTCAAGTGTCTCTGAGGCATTCTTTCCGTTGTAAAGAATATCATACACCGCAAAGCATATAGGAAGCTCCACGTTATATTTTTCGGAAAGCCTTACCATCGCACAAACGGTATAATAGCCCTCGGCAAGTGAGGAAAACGCCTCGTCCTTGACAAATGCCTCTCCAAATCTTCTGTTGTGGCTGTATTGTGAAAAAACCGTCGCCTCATAGTCGCCAAGATGGCAAAGACCGTATGCTGACAGTTCGTTTCCGCCCATCACCTTGATAAGTCTTGCAATCTCGCGAGTTCCTCTTGACATAAGAGCTCCCTTGAGGGTGCTGAGTCCAAGTCCGTCAAGCATTCCCGCCGCAATTCCTATTACGTTTTTCGCCGCCGCACCTATCTCGTTGCCAAGAAGGTCGGTGCCGTAATAAAATCTTATAAGCTCGCTCGAAAACTCGTCAACGAGCTTTGTCTTTGTTTCATCGTCCTTGCTGTCGATAACCATACAGTTAGGTATTCCCGAATAGAATTCCTGCACGTGACCGGGGCCGAGCCAAACGGCTACCTTACAGGATTCGTCAAGTATTTCGTCGGCTATCTCGGAAAGTCTCTTTGTGCTCTCAATCTCAATTCCCTTCATACAAAGAACAACTGTTTTGTCCTTTGTTCCGATAGAATTAAGTTCTTTTAAAAGAGCTCGCAAGGACTGCGAGGCAATAGCTATAACTATTACCTCAGCGTCCTTTGTTACCGAAATATCGGTGCTGAGCTTTATACTTTCCTGCAAGGTGAGAAGGTCGTTTCTTCTCTCCTTTAAAAATCTTTGCATATGTGCTGAGGTTTCTCTTCCGTACAACGATACCTCGTGACCGCACCGGTCGAGATACCACGCAATAAGAGAACCCCAACGTCCGCAACCGATTACGCTTACCTTCATAAATTATCTTACTCTCTCACCGAGAGGAGTGTCATCGGATAGGAATACTACCCTTACCTCTTTCTCACCCGAAGCAAGAATCATACCCTGTGACTCTATTCCGCAAAGCTTTGCGGGTGCAAGGTTGGCTACAACTATTACCTTCTTGCCTATCATATCCTCGGGCTTGTAGAATTCGGCAATACCCGAAACCACCTGTCTCTTCTCGTATCCTAGGTCGAGCTGCATAAGAAGAAGCTTCTTTGCCTTCTTGACCTTTTCGCACGAAATGACCTGTGCTGTACGAAGCTCAACGCCCATAAAGGTATCAAAGCCAATCTCTGCACAGCCTTCGGGCTTTTCCTTAGCCTTTGCCTCTGCCTTCTGCTTTTCCATCTCAGCGGCAAACTCCTCGAGTTTCTTCTGCTCGTCAACTCTTGCGAAAAGCACCTTTGAATCAGCAAGCACGCTGCCTGCCGCCATGCCGCCGAACTTGTCGGCAGTTCCTATCGTATCAAAGGAAGTGAGTGTTGTACCGAGGTCACTGAGAATTCCCTCAGCAGATGCGGGAATAAAGGGCTTGAGCATTACAGCACCCCAACGAATGACCTCAAGAAGATTATAAAGCACCGTGCCAAGTCTCTCCTTCTGGCTCTCGTCCTTTGCAAGAACCCAAGGAGTTGTCTCGTCGATATACTTGTTTGCTCTGCGAAGCATTGTGAAGATGCACTCGAGAGCATCGGAGATCTTGTATTCGTCCATATTAGCGATAAGACCGTTATACGCCTCAACGCAAGCACTAACAAGTTCAGCGTCAAGCTCTTCCTTAGCGGTAGGAGCCTGAACGACTTTTTCAAAGTACTTCTTATCCATATCGAAGGTACGCTTAACAAGGTTGCCGAGGTTGTTTACAAGGTCGGAATTGAAGCGGTTAATAACTGCCTCGTAGGTTATAGAGCCGTCGGAATTGTAGGGCATCTCGACGAGAGCGTAGTATCTCACTCCGTCAACGCCAAAATGCTCAGCGAGCTTATCGGCATAAATTACGTTACCCTTAGATTTTGACATTTTATCCTCGCCGAAGTTGAACCAAGGATGTCCAAACACCTTCTTAGGCAAGGGCAAGTCAAGTGCCATAAGGAAAATGGGCCAATAGATAGTGTGGAAACGTAAAATATCTTTACCTATAACGTGAACGTCACAGGGCCAATACTTACGGAATTTTTCGGACTGCTCCTCGTAAGACTTGTCGGGATCGTATCCGAGTGCGGTGATATAGTTTGTAAGAGCATCGAGCCAAACGTAGGTGACGTGCTTATCGTCAAAGTCAACGGGAATACCCCACTTAAACGAGGTACGCGAAACACAGAGGTCCTGAAGACCAGCCTTTAAGAAGTTATTTACCATTTCCTTCTTTCGCGACTCGGGCTGAATAAACTCAGGATTGTCCTCGATGTGCTTAATAAGACGGGCAACGTACTTGTTCATATTGAAGAAATATGCCTCTTCCCTTGCCTGTTCAACGGGACGTCCGCAGTCGGGACACTTGCCGTCAACCACCTGCGTATCGGTAAAGAAGGACTCGCAAGGCGTGCAGTACCAGCCCTCGTAATAGCCCTTGTATATATCTCCGCTCTTGTAGAAGCGGTTAAAGATCTTCTTAACTGCGTCAACGTGATAGTCGTCAGTTGTGCGGATAAAGTGGTCGTAGGTGGTATTCATAAGGTCCCAGATTCCCTTTATCTCACCCGCAACGCCGTCAACGTATTTCTGAGGTGTGATTCCTGCCTCATTCGCAAGGTTTTCTATCTTCTGTCCGTGCTCGTCAGTTCCCGTGCAGAAGAAGACGTCATAGCCTCTCTCTCTCTTGTAGCGAGCGACTGCATCAGCCATAATTACCTCATAGGTATTTCCGAAATGAGGCTTTCTTGAGGCGTATGCAATTGCTGTTGTCAAATAAAATTTCTCTTTCATATAAGTAACTCCGTTCTAAACGTAAAATATTATTCAAACTTATCTATAAGTGTGTCGTTATAGCCTATAACGCTGTTGCAGTAAACGAAATAGGACACCGACATTCTCGGCATTGCGTATAAAACGTAAAGCACCATAAGGCTCAGTGCCGAAATAAGCAGGTCAAAAAGCCCTCTCACACTCATTTTTATTATTTCCGCGTGTCTTGCACGGCTCATACGGCAGGACTCTGCAAGTGCCGCAAAGGCTTTCATCTTGCCTGCAAGTATAAGATACGGTGCAAAGAATAAAAACGACGAAAAGTAAGCTCCGACAAGCGTTGCCGCGAGAGTGGCACAAATTATGAAGGCTGATTCGGTTATCATCAAAAATGGAGAAGACTCACTCAGCTCGGCAAAAACTACGGGAAGGTATGAAAGCCCACCGATAAGGGGCAATCCAATGGCAAGCATTCGCAAAATAACGATAAGCTGTACCTCTATCGAGCGAAAGTAATTACCTCTTCCAAAGGGCATAACAACGTACAAAAAGCAGGGCTTCAAGCCGAATACCGAAAGCATCGCATAGTACATTATTCCCGTTGCCGATGGCAATATCAAAAAGATAATACCAACAAGAATCACCAAGCTGCTTAGCGTATAAACAAGTCCCTCAAGAAGGGATACCGTCTCTGCCGTCTCCGTCCCAAAAAAGACTGTGGGAAAGGTGCAAAGCACCAAAAAGCCAAACAGAAGCATAAAAAAGCAGAGGGTTAAAAGAGAAAGCTTAAGTCCGTTTCCGTCAGTCTTTATTATTCGTTTTGTTACGTTTGCAAGTGAGTTTTGAGACTCACCGAAAGCGTCTTTATCAAAGATATTTTCCCTATCCAAGCCGAGTCTCCCTTCAAAAAGCAAAAGTAAACATATATAGTTTATTATATCAAATAATTTGCCTCTTTACAAGGGGTAAAAATAAAAATCCCCCTTAAATGAACAAGTCCGTTAAAAACGGACAATAGACAAAAACCCCCTTGATGTGGTAGAATTAATATACCATGTCAAGGGGGTAATTATATGCCAAGGAAATATACGAAGATCGAAGAACACGAGGAAGAAATAATCAAATTAAA
>JAFVSI010000059.1 GCA_017503865.1 Clostridia bacterium
AATTTGATTATTTCTTCCTCGTGTTCTTCGATCTTCGTATATTTCCTTGGCATATAATTACCCCCTTGACATGGTATATTAATTCTACCACATCAAGGGGGTTTTTGTCTATTGTCCGTTTTTAACGGACTTGTTCAAAATGCGGTGGTCTTTTTTTTATCTAAATTAGTTTTCTTGTGACTTCTTGTAAGCCTCAACTATCTTCTGCGAGATATTGCCGGGAACAACGTCATAGCCTGTTACCTTGTACTCGAACGAGCCGCGTCCCTGAGACATAGCACGGAGAGCAATGGGGTAATCGTCAAGCTCAGCCTTAGGAGCAAGTGCGTGAACGGTTGTAAAGCCCTTCTTTGCGGGATCCATACCCATAACAGCACCACGTCTCTTGTTAAGGTCACCCATTACGTCACCAACGAGGTTGTCGGGAATTGTAATATCAAGGTCGCCAACGGGCTCGAGAAGAACGGGAGCCGCCTGCTCAAGACACTTCTTATAAGCTATCGAAGCTGCGGTCTTGAAGGAGATTTCATCGGAGTCAACGTCGTGGTAAGAGCCGTCGTAGAGGTCAGCGGCAAGCTGAACAACGGGGAAGCCCGCAACGCCCTTAGCCATAGCGTCTATAAGTCCCTTTTCAACTGCGGGATAGAAGTTCTTAGGAACGCTACCGCCGACAACGGAAACCGAGAAGGTAAGACCTTCCTCAACGCCGGGAGCAAATCTAATCTTAACGTGACCGTACTGACCGGAACCGCCGTTTTGCTTCTTGTGCTTTCCTTCAACGTCAACTATCTTTGTGATTCTCTCACGGTAAGCAATTTTAGGATCGTCATACTTGATGTTTACGCCAAAACGAGCTTTGAGCTTTGTAGCGAGAACTGCAAGGTGCATGTCACCAAGTGCATAAACGAGCATCTGCTTTGTCTCGGCATTGTTTTCGTACTTAAGTGTGCGGTCTTCTTCCATCATCTTTGCAATACTCTGAGAAATCTTGCTTTCGTCAGCAGCAGAAACGGGAACCATAGCACGGCACATATAGGGTGTGGGGTAGTTTATTGTAGAATACTTAACATCGCCCTGTGCTGTAAGTGTATCGTTTGTATTGGTGGAGGTGAGCTTTGCAGTCATACCTATATCACCGCAAGCGAGCTCGTCAACCTCATTCTGAGCCTTACCTTTAATGGTGTAGATGTGAGCAAGTCTTTCACCTGCACCGCTTGTAAGGTTCTTGAGGTTCATATCTCTCTTAACGCTACCGTTCATAACCTTGAAGAATGACATCTTTCCAACGAACGGGTCAGCAACTGTCTTAAATACGAAGATAGAAGCAGGTCCTTCGGGATCGATTTCAACGTCGTCACCGTTTGTGTCGAGCTCAACCTTCTTTGCTGTGTGTCTTGGGAAGGACTCGGTAATCTTATCAAGGAGAGTCCACAAGCCCCAAAGCTTTGTAGCGGCACCGCAGAATACGGGAACTATATCGCCTGTGATAATGCCCTCGTGAACAGCATTTATAGCCTCGATGTAAGTAATCTCTTCACCCTCGAAGAACTTCTCCATAAGGTCTTCGTTTGTACCTGCAACAGCCTCCATAAGCATTTCACGGTACTTTTCAACAGCTTCCATAGACTCTTCGGGAATAACCTCAACACTGTGACGTCCGTTGTTATCGAAAACGTGAGCTATCTTATCGATAAGGTCGATACAACCGGTTACCACTCCGTTTTTAACCATAGGAATTGTGAGAGGGCAGATGTGCTTACCGAATGTTTCGTGGAGAGAGTCGAGAACACGTGCAAAACGAGCCTCGTTGTCGTCAAATTTGTTTATGAAGAATGCACGGGGAAGTCCTGCATCTTCAACGTAATTCCAAGCAAGCTCTGTACCAACTTCAATTCCTGCCTTACCGTCAACAACAATGATTGCACTGTCGGCAACACGGAGTGCCTGAGCAGCTTCGCCAACGAAATCAAGATAACCGGGAGTGTCGAGAATGTTTATTTTGCAATCTTTCCACGTGACGTTAGCGAGTGACGCAGAAAGAGAGAATCCGCGCTTGACTTCTTCGGGATCGTAGTCACAAACCGTATTTCCGTCAGCTACCTTTCCGAGTCTATCTGTTCCGCCGCACATATATATAATAGATTCAGCAAGAGAAGTCTTTCCCGAACCTCCGTGACCGAGCAGAGCGATATTTCTAATTCTTTTTGTTTCAATAGTAGCCATAAGGCTGTTCCTCCTTTTTCCGAATAGTGTATATTTTGAAACTTTGTGAATAACAATCTACCAAGTTCGGCATGCCGCCGAAAAGCGTCAAAAGGTACTCAACAAATCCATTATACAATAAAAAAATGAATTTTTCAAGATTGAATTTATACTTTTTTACCGTCCAAACATAGAAAAATCCTCGTCCTTTTTGTGATTGTTGCACAAAAAACGAGGATTTTTTATCATTTTTGGTTAAAATCGGGGGTAAAGCTTGCTACGGCAGAGCTTCTGTCCTGACAAAAACCGGAGAGACCGAGTGAGGCTGCAAGGTCGACTACCGAGCTGTATTCAAAGCTCGTCAGCCTTCGGTGAAGCTCCTTGTGCGGTGAATTTGCCTCTATTGCGAAATCGGGAGTGTATTGACTCATAAGGCTAACGAAAAAGTCCTTTTTCGGTAAAAGCGAGGAGAGTCTTTTAACGATTTCCATACTGTCGTGTCTGTGAGAGGGAAGGATAAGATGGCGTACAATAAGCCCTTTTCTGATAACTCCTCTTTCATCGAGGACAGCACTTCCCGCCTGTCGGTACATTTCAAGGATTGCCGCCTCGGCAATTTCTCTGTAATTTGGAGCAGACGAGTATTTTTTCGCGAGGTCGCAAGAAAAATATTTATAGTCGGGAAGATATACGTCGACAAGACCTTCAAGACGGGACAGCGACTCTACCGATTCGTACCCCGAGGAATTGTAAACAACGGGAATAGTCAGCTTATCTTTAATTTTTTCAAGTGTGAGGGCAATCTTGTCGGAAAAATGAGTGGGCGTTACGAGATTTATATTTTCCGCTCCCATATCTTCAAGCTCGAGCATTATGTCGCAAAGACCGTCGACCGAGACCTCTTTACCCAGATTACCACCGTGACTTATCGACATATTCTGACAAAACTCGCAACGAAGATTGCAGCCCGCAAAAAATATCGTACCCGAGCCACGCTCAGCAGAGACGGGCGGCTCTTCCCACATATGCAGGGAATACCGCGATACACGCATAGCATTTCCCACGCGGCAAAAGCCAAGCTCACCACGCGACCTATCAACCTCGCATTTTCTCGGGCAAAGTAAACAAACGCTCATTTTTTTCTCTCCTTACTGTTTTCATCAATAATTATACAATCAAATCGAAGATAAATCAATAAAAAGACTTGAAAAAGATATGCGGCTGTGCTAAAATAATTTGGTAAATTATTTTAAGGAGAACTTCGAATTATGGATTGGAATGCAATTTTAACAAATGTTGTGAACGTGTGCATCGATGTAGCCTTTAAGCTTCTGCTTTCGGCTGTTGTATTTTTTGTGGGAAGATTTATTATCAAGCTTGTCGTAAAATTCTTCCCCAACAGTCCGAAGCACAACCACATAGACCCCACCGCACGCACTTTTATCGAAAGCTTTATAAAGATAGCCCTCAACTGTGTACTTATAGTCACTATTATAGCGATCATGGGCGTACCTATGGCGTCGGTGCTTACAGTGTTCGCTACTGCAGGAGCCGCTATCGCTCTCGCCGTTCAGGGCTCGTTCTCAAATATGATGGGCGGTATAATGCTGCTTATCTTCCGTCCTATCTCAAAGGGTGACTACGTTGATATCGACGGCAAGGCGGGAACTGTAAACGAGATAGGAATTTTCTACACTCAATTAAAGACTCCCGACAACCTCACCGTTTCTATTCCTAACGGAACTATGACAAGCTCGACTATCGTAAACTATTCTCGTGAGGAAAACAGAAGAGTTGACGTTACCGTCGACGTTTCCTACGAAACTGATATAGACAAGGCAAGAGAGGTTCTCGCGGGTATTGTCGAGAGCTGTGAGTTTGCCCTCAAGGATCCTAAGCCCGCAATAGTTCTTTCTGATATGGCTGACTCGTCGATACAGTTTGCCGTAAGAGTCTGGGCTCCCGCATCGAAATATCACGCAACCAAGGAATATCTCCTTGAAACGAGCCTTCTCGCACTTGACAAGGCAGGAATCGAGATACCATATAATAAGCTTGACGTCAACGTTATAACTAATAAGTAATTTTTCGATAGCACCGTGAATGCGGTGCTATACGGCTTTGTATAATAAACTTAACGGAGAATTATCCTATGAGTCAGATAAATACTATAAACAGTGCAGAAATACTTTGTGTGGGAACAGAGCTTTTGCTTGGCGACATTGTAAACACAAATGCAGCGTTTCTGTCCTCACGACTTGCCGACCTCGGCATAAATGTTTACCGTCACACAGCGGTCGGTGATAATCCCGAGAGACTAAAAAGGGCACTCCTCTCGGCACTTGAGGAAAGCGACCTCGTCATAACGAGCGGCGGTCTCGGCCCCACCTATGACGATCTTACTAAGGAAACGGTAGCCTCGGTGTTGGGTAGAAATCTCTATTTGCACGAAGAATCCCTTTGCCGCATAGAAAACTATTTTGCCGCAACAGGCAGAGTGATGACTGAGAATAACCGAAAGCAAGCGATGATGCCCGAGGGTGCTATAGTTTTCGATAATGATTACGGCACCGCTCCGTCTCTCGCAATTTTTGACGAAGAGAGAAACAAGACGGTCGTAATGCTCCCGGGCCCGCCCAACGAGCTTATTCCCATATTTAACGAAAAGGTGGCTCCGTACCTCAGCACAAGAAGAGCTTCCGTTCTTGTCAGCAAAAACGTAAACATTTTCGGTATGGGAGAATCTGCCGTTGAAACGGCTCTCGGCGAGCTTATGCAGAAAGCGACTAATCCCACCGTTGCCCCCTATTGTAAGGAGGGAGAGGTAAGACTTCGCGTTACTGCTTCGGCAAATGACGTAAGTAGTGCTGAAAAAATGTGTGATAAGATCATTGAAAAAATATGCAAGACTGAGGTCGGTGGCTACGTCTACGGCGTTGATGCCGAAACACTCGAGAGGGCTGTGGTAAAAGCTCTCGGGGCAAAGGAAATCACCCTTGCTGCAGCCGAATCCTTGACGGGCGGACTTATAGCCAAGCGAATTACCGACGTTTCGGGTGCTTCCGAGGTGTTTTTAGGCGGTTGTGTCACTTATACTAACGGTGCGAAGATGAAGCTTGTGGGAGTATCGAAAAAAACTCTCGACGAGTTCGATGCAGTCTCTGCCGAAACAGCCGCTGAGATGGCGAGAGGGGCAAGACTTACCCTCGGTGCCGATATCGGAGTATCAACTACGGGACTTGCAGGTCCCGGTGGCGGTACTGAAGGAACTCCCGTCGGTACGGTTTTCGTGGGAATTAGCACAAAGGACGGCGAGAGCGTCAAAAAACTCTCTCTCTCGTCTAAGAAGAGCCGCTCGTATATAAGAAACGTGTCGGCAAACCACGCATTTTCGCTGATATTGTCCTACGCAAACTCAAAAAAATAATTATTATGTAAAATTTTAGAATTTCTATTGATTTTTGTTCTGAAATACATTAAAATATAAGGGCTATTTGAATTTTTTAAGTACGAAAGGCGAAATTATGGTAAAGTTCAGAAAGATTGGCGTTCTTACCTCGGGCGGAGATGCTCCCGGTATGAATGCGGTAGTAAGAGCCGTAACAAGAAGTGCTCTTGCGAAGAATATTGAAGTTGTTGGAATTATGGGCGGTTATAGCGGACTTATCAACGAGAAGATAGTTCCTCTCACCGCAAGAAGTGTGTCTAACGTTATCACACAGGGCGGAACCTTCCTTTACTCTGACCGTTGTCTTGAGTTCAAGACCGAAGAGGGAATGGCAAAGGCTATCGCTACGCTTAAGAAATATGAAATTGACGCTGTAGTTGTTTGCGGCGGTGACGGTACCTTCAGAGGTGCTACAGATCTTGCACTTCACGGCATTCCCACCATCGGTGTAACAGGTACTATCGATAACGATATTACCGCAAGTGATTACACCATCGGTTTTGATACCGCTATGAATACCGTTATCGACGTTGTTGACCGCCTACGCGACACCTGCGAGTCCCACGCTCGTTGTAACGTCGTTGAGGTTATGGGACGTGACTGCGGTGATATCGCTCTTATGACAGGTATTGCAACAGGTGCGGTTGCAGTTTGCATTCCCGAGATTCCTTTTGACGAGGAGCTCGTTATCGAAAAGATAAAGAAGGCGGCTCTCTCGGGCAAGAGAGGAATGGTAGTTACTGTCAGCGAGGGTGTTTTCGTTGATGACGGAAACGGCAAGCAGATCCCTTACGGCGAGGTTCTCGCAAAGGCTATCGACGATAAGACTGGCGTTGAGACAAAGTTTGCAAGACTTGCACATATTGTAAGAGGCGGTTCGCCCACACTTCGAGACAGACTCACGGCTACACGTATGGGTGCTAAGGCTGTTGACCTTTTGCTTGAGGGCAAGAGCAATCTCGTAGTTATCGAGAAAGAGGATAAGCTCGACAGCATTGACATCGTGTTCGCACTTACACTTGACCGTATGTATAAGGGCAAGCTCAAGGATGGCGACCTCGATAAGTTCAGTGCAGAGGACGTTGCGAAGATGGAAGCACTCTGTCAGGAGAGAAGAGATAAGCTCAAGGTTCTTTACGACCTTGCATATCAGGTATCTCAGTAATAATAATGAAATAATTAAAGCAGCCTGACGCAACGGGCTGCTTTTTTGTATCAAATTATCACAGACACTCTAAAAAAACAGGGCTCTTTTTGGTCAAAATCAAGAAAAGATAAAAAAATCGACAAAACTATTGACATTTAGCGGGAAACAGTGCTATAATAAAACTCCCTCGACCAAAGAGGGAGGCTAAGGAAGCCACAAAGCGGAGCTGAAGAAAAAACCTTAAAAAAATTAAAAAAGTTTTGAAAAAGGTATTGACAAAGCTAAGGTGATGTGGTAGAATAGTCAAGCTGTC
>JAFVSI010000023.1 GCA_017503865.1 Clostridia bacterium
ACACACGAGGGGGTTCCCCTTACTAAACATAAACTAATTATACCGTTTGCCGCTTTTCTTTGCGGAAAGAGGCACAAAGAAAAGCTAAGCAAAAGAAAGTGCCGTTTTCACGAGGCTCCGCCTCGAGCTCCGCGAGCTTTTGAAAAAGCTCGACCAAAACTTTTAAACCACTTTTCCCAATCCGTTCGACAAATACCAATTTATCTGTGTTTTGTTATGATGAAATCAAGCCCCCGACCGAGTGGTCGGGGGCTCTTTTGTTTTAAAAAGCACCGTATCTGTCTGCTATCTTCTCAATCTTGAGGGGGATCTCAGCCTCGATAGTTGCCATTGCATCGCAGTATTTATCGAAGAGCTTGTCCGAAAGCTCTGCATTTTCGTCAATGATAAGCATTGCCGCAACGTAAAGAGATGCTGCGTGAACGAATCTTTCAGCAAAGGGGAAATCCGCGTCAAGAGGAATGCTGACACTGTCAAACGATGACGTCTTGTCAAGCTTTTTGTACTCTCTGTAAGCCGCGTCTGTCGTCGCTGCTTCCGAGCAAAAGGCTGCAAGAAGGTAAGGCGTGCGTTCCTCGTAATCGAGGTTTTCCTCGGCATCGGCATTCTCACCGATAAGATGCAGGGCAGATATGAATATATCCCTGTTCTTCATTTTGCTTCTCAATCCTTATAAACGTTGAGTCGAAGCACTACGAATTCTTTGGGATAAATAACCTTTGCACCGTAGAGGTGAAGACCCTTAACCGCATCGGAGAATCTCTTCTCGGGGCGGTACGCCTCAATCTCGGAGAGCTGCTCTGCAAACGCAATGGCACGCTTTGTACGAACATAGCAATATACGGTGTTTGTGTCTCCGTCATCAACAGTTGTTACGTTGTTGGAAACGAAGACCTTGCAGCCCATGATCTTGCCGATGCAGCCGCTTTCAAGCACCTCTCCGTCAGCAGTAAGATTTATCTTAGCCTTGATGATAAGAGCCGCTACCGAGGGAGAAACCTCTATAACTACGTCTTTTGTATCGTTAACGTTGTTTTCGCGGAGAGTGGTTATTGCCTTTACGATATGGTGGAAGATCTCGTCCTCGGTTATAGCTCCGCTCTGAATGGTCGTTCCTGCCTCTTCATAAAGACTGAAAATATGCTTATCAGCCTCGTTTGCAAGTGAGCTTGCCGCGATCTTCATAGCAGAGCTCATAAGCTTAGGAGTACACTGAGCGCGGTCGATGTCGTCAATCTGAAAATTGAAGTACTTCGCCTGGTCGATAGTGAGCTCCTTGACGGTGTCGGAAAGTGTCTGTGCAGCTGACATATCTGTGTTCTTTGTGTAGTCGCTTACGTTGACGGTGCCGACTCCGCAGATCTTGACAACAGAGCCCTTGTTCTTGATGTCACCCTCAAAATCACGGTTGCAGTTTGCTACCGCTATGTACTGCTTGTCGAGCTCCTCGTAAAGATTTTCGCTCCAAATTGTGGGAATAAAATTAGTAATTGCCATAATAAAATATCCTTTCTTTTTTTAAAATTAGTTCCATTTTTTCATGGATTCAAGTATTTTTGAATAGTTTTTTCTTACTTCGGAACGGGACATTGCACGTACCTCGTCCGGAGTATAAAAGATTTCTGTCGCGTCTCTGCCAATGGGGCCCGTAGTGCGAGCACTGTTGGCAGTATTTGCGATTTCTGCGGTATCTCTGCGAATAGCATTTTTCCTTTCGTAAAGTGCGTACGCAGCCGCAAGAGGAATTCCGCCCTTAACGCTTTCCCATACTGTGTCGGGTATTTCGTTTACCTTCTTTTCGGGGAAAAGCTCCTCGAATTCACTTATGTCGCGGCTCATCTTCTCAAAGACCTTTCGTTTTTCGAGAAGCTCCTCGCGAAGCTTTTTAAGCTCGACAAGCATTTCCTCGACGGAAGGCTCGTTTTCTTTGGAGGTGCATTCCTCATCTGTCTTTGTCTCGGAATTACCCTCTGCTTCATCTTCAGGAATGCTATCCGCTTCACTCTGTAATTCTTCGACTGATATTGCCTCGGCATCTACCGCTTCTGTTTCATCTGTGACTTGTGTCAAAATCTCATCATTCATCGTCATCGTTCAAAATATCTCCCGTTAAATTTTCTCTTTCTTTTAGCTTTTCGATAAGCTCCTCTCTCTCGCAAACGAGCCCTGAGGGAATTCTCTTAAGATATTCGGCGGGGGTTATGTATCCGCCGTCAAGAAGATTGTCGAGCATACTTTGAGCACCCGCCGCACTGTAGGGACTAATCTCGACTACGTCGACTCTTGCAGAGAGAGCAACCGTCTTGAGTGCCGAGAAATCTACCGAATATGCCTTCATTTCGCCACCCTCGGAGCTTACAAGAAGACGCTCTGAGGGGTAGTATGCACACATCATATCTACCCAGATGTTAGCAAGGTCCTCAAGACACTTGTGAAATGAGCTTCTCGTTTGCTTAAGAGGAATTCTCGAGGTTTCCTGAAGTGCAAGGATAGCACTTGTGTTTCTTGCTTTTTCGTCTCCGAGAGCCGATTCAGTAGCACCCATAAGGTCCTTCGTCGTGTTCACGGTGTCGTTTATAAGGTCGAGATATCTCTCCTGCATAGCACCCGTGCCGACTACAGAAACAGCATCCGAAATATTGCCGCCGCCAACGGCTGCAATAGCCTCTCCCACACCGTTTGACCACTCGGGAATTCTCGATTTGTCGTAAACGACCTTCGAGAAAGCCGTGTCGGTCATATGCTTCATAGCGAGAGCATACGCACGGTTGAGGTATTTTTGGTTTGGTACGAGAGAGGTGATGGGAGACGTTCCGTGGAAGCTGTTTTTTGTGGGATACCAGTTGAAGTAAGCGACGGGGTAGAGTTTGCACTCTGTTGCGGCACGGAAGATGACGCAATCCTTTGTCGATTTTTCAAAGACTACCTTTCCGTCCTCTCGCCAGAACTTGATTATGTAGGTCGCCTTTTCGCTGCCCTCGCACTCAAGCTCGATTTCGGAAAAGTCTCCCGCACCGTCTCCGTCCGTGAGGTCGGGAACGATCTTTTTGACGTATTCCTCGGATACACCGTGATCTCTCGCCTCTTGGCGAAGTGACGCGGCACTTTTTCTTCCCGCAAGAATGATATATTCCTGCGACTGTATATCGGGCACGTTTACGTCTGCAACGAAGAGGTTTACGTTGTCGATGACCTCGGTCGCGATGTCGCCCGTAAACTCCTGAGAGCCCTTTGCCGAGTCGTCCCAGTAGCAGAAGAAAACTCCGTCTCCGCTGACTGCGGCATCGGTAAGTGCATCATAAATTTTTCGGCTCATACCGTTCTTTTCCCAGCGGTATGCCGCATTTTTGTTTATGCCCTCAAGACAGCGCGAGAGTGCTTCGGCTTCGCTCTTTCTTTCGAAGAAGGGAATATCCTCTGAGGTGTATCGGATAGAGATGTCCGACGATGCTACCGAGCAGATAAGATAGTCTGCGATTCGCCTTATAATGTTGAACACAGGCTTTGGAAGATCCTCTGTACTCGTGCCGTACCACTGATCTCCGCGATAGAAACGCTCGTTGGTGCGAACAGTACTGTAGAGCCCTATCTTTCGCTTATATTCCTTTCCTGCCTCGTACTGAAGGAAGGCTTTTGTTTTGTGTTTTTTGTTCATTGGTTGTCCTTTACCTTTCTAAAGTATTTTTATTTTTCAGAGCTTTGTAAAGATGCTCGTGGAATAGATCCTCTGTGTAGCATCTCCCGCCGCCGTTAAGCGTAAGGTGAGATAAGAAAATCTCGGTGAATTGAGCCGCTTTATAAAGCTTGTGGGGTACGAGCAGTCGTCCTTTAGCACAATAGAGCTTATCTCGCTTGAATCACTGAGATAATCCGCACGGATGCTTCCCCCGCAAAAGCTTGCGTTAAGTGTCATACCCGCGAGTCTTTTTTTGTTGGAATATACGTCGAGGTCGATCGCGTTGCTCTCAAAGATTGCGATTATTTCACGCTCAGCCCCACCCTCGCAAACGTCGTGCGAGAGATTTTTGTCAAACAGGAATATCGCGGAGCCCTTTACAAAACCGAGACTGTCGTCACAAAGGAAAAGCTCGTCAGCACCTATTCCGCCAAGCTTGTACCAGTTTTCGGTCTTGTAGTTGTATATCCAGACCAGCCCGTCCGCATCAAACGGATCGTAAAAGAGAAGCTCGGAGTGCTTTTTGTCAAGCAAAATCTTCGCGTTTTTGAAGAATGACGGCTTGAGAAAGGGCTCTATTTTTGACGATATACTATACGCGTTGCACTCGTTGAGGTCATCTGTCTCAGCAGTCCATTTAAGTATCTCTCCGTCACTAACGCATATGGGATCGTTTCCGCAGGCGACAGCAGCTCCGAGTGAGGTACAGCCGTGCGATGAATTTATCATAATCGCACCGCTTAAAAAATTCGTGCTGTCAAGCGAGTTGTCGATCATCCAGGTATTCTCGTCGGTAAAAACGAGAAGTCGGTTATAGTGACGGCATACAGCCTGGATTTTCCTCGGCTCGTCCTCGGTCGCGAAGGAAGCGTCGAGCGGAACGTAAAGCGGTATTGTTTCTCCGTAAATAAAGCTTGATGACCATAAGGATTGCTTATTTACCGAGCGTGAGGAATACATAACGCCTTCGTGTTTTCCATTCCAAAAGTAAAGCTTAGAATCGGTATATCCACCGAGCACGGTGTGCAGCTTGCACGAGGAAAGAATTTGAAGGTCTAACTCATTCTCGTCAATGGTGAGATACAGGTCAACTATCTGTCCAAGCTCAAGTCCCATAACGCAAACACTCATAAGCGAGCGGTCGAAATAGTATCTGCTCTTGTCTGTTACCTCCTCGCCGTCAACGTACACGGCATCTATTGATGAAATGACGTGATCGACGCATAGATAAATGAGTCTTTCATCAACGCGGTAGCTCATTCTTATATGCCTTGTGGCAAGATTTAAGGGCTCGTATACCGTGCCTTTTTTTGCAACGCCCCAAAGCTTTCCGTAAAGCGGAGCATATGCGGCTACCTCTTTGAAAGTGTTGGGAGTGACCTTGTAAAAGGAATGTTCATCCATAAGAAAGAGCTGGGACTTGAAATAGATGAATTTTGCGTTTCCGCTCTCGGTGCTTATTTTTCCGAGAGAAACGAGTACCTTTCCCGAAATGTCAACTCTGCCAACCTCGTCACCGCAGACGATGAAGGTCACCTGCTCGTTTTCAAGCGAGCCTGACCAGACAGCCCGAATGTCCTTTTTGCATTCGGCTATGCAATAAAAGCCGCTTCTTTTTTGAAGAGAGCCATCCTCAAGCACCCGAAAGTTTACCATATCGGCAGCCGAGGGAACGTGCTTGTGCGGAGCTGTCGCACAAATGCCCTCGAAACCCTTGAATTCAGTAGAAGAAATGGCTTGCTTTTGTTTAAAAACTGACATAAAAATTTCTCCTTCTGAGACCTATTCGGCAAAAGCGTGCAACAGGTCTCCTTTCTTTTTTTGCAGGGAAGAGACGTTTTTTACAAATCGTAAGATTTTATAAATCGTAAGATCTTCGTGGCTTGGACGATAAAAAGGTAAAACCGTGAATAAAGCCTTCCTCAAGCTCGGGGGGCGAGATTCTGCTCATAACGGCATAGCGAAGTGCTTCGGGGGCGTGAGTGATGGCGTGAGGCTCACTTGCCGCGTCCTCGGGCCGAATACTGTCACACAAAAGGGCGGGCAGAGAGTGGATAAGCTCGCCGCAGTTGCAGCAGATCTTTAGTTTGGGCGGCGAGTTTTTAGAAGCAAGATATTCTCTTAAAACTCTCCAGCCCGCAATGCGTCTGTCGTCGGCACAAATAAGGGGTGGCATACCGCGTACCGCTTGCATTATTTCAAAGCCGCTGCGTCCTGTATCCTGGCGTCTGTTCCAAAGGTCGGGCGATGCAACCGCGTACTCAACCTCATATCCCCGACAAAGAAGAGCGACCTGTTCTGCCGCCTCTGAAAGGGTAAGGCCGGGGGAGAGATATTCTTTTAGTACGTAAATTATTCCGTCCGAGTCGATGCCGAGAAGAAGAGCCGCGAGCATATCAAAGCCGTAATCCAAAGCGGCAAAATATCTGATTTTATTTGGGACAGCAGAGCTTTTGCACACGTGGACGGCACTGTCAAACTCGGGGAAAAACTGTCCTTCAAATACGTCCCACCTTCCATATAGCCACGCGTCACGCAGCCTTTCGGGAAGTGTTTCGAGAGAGCGGATATAATCGGGGTCACTCATACAAAGCGTTTTGTTGTCAAATACGAGAGCAGGGATAAAAGCATAATCGTCGGGGTTTTCGTTAGCTCTGAAATCTCGGTCAACAAAAAGTCTTTTTACGTAGCTGTGACCTATCCCACCGGGATTACAGGTAAGATACATACGACGGGGAAATTCACCCACGCCACGCAGACAGGCCTTGAAAATTTGAAATCTGTATTCGCTCAGCTGCGTTGCCTCGTCGATGGCGATAACGTCGTATTCTTGCCCTTGGTATCTCAGTGCATCCTTGTCAGCAGCACAGTAGCCAAGATATATTTTGCTTTTGTTCTTGAAGGACAGACATCTATCGGCTTCGTGATAGCTTATAAAAGAGCCGTATTCGCGAAGGAAGGGAATTACGTGATTGCTTTTAAGCTCGGGCAGAGTTCTTCGTACAAGTAGACAGCGAATGCCGTCGTATCTCAGGCACATAGCCACGAGCTTGCGGCGAAGTGCCCACGATTTTCCACCTCCTCTTGCTCCGCCATAGGCGGTAAAACGGGCACGGGAAGCAAAAAACTGTCTTTGCTTTTCGCTCGGTATACCGGGGATGCGTATTTCCTTTTCCATACCGTTACTCACCGTCCTTAAAAATATCGTGCTCGAAAATAAGACGCATCTGTCCCGTATCAAGCTCGGTCTTTTCGCTCTTTTCGCTCTCGTTGTATCCTAGGCGTCGCTTGAGATAAGCGGTCAGGACTGAGGCAGAAACGTCGGAGTTCAATGCCTCGTCCTCAAGTATCGCTTCAAGCTCACCGAACTCATCTGGATATTTTTTTGAAAGACGCTCATACTTTTCTCGGCTGATACCGAGGTATCTGCAAAATCCTGCTAAATTAGGGAACTTTGCCGTCTTTTTCTTTGAACAGCTTTCATTGTCACCGCTCTTGTCAGCACTTCGACAGCTTGTGATGTATTCCTCGGCAAGCTGACCGATAAGCCCTACCTCACACGCTGTGTATAATTCTTCACCGTTTTCGTTGAAATTCACACATTTTTCATCTCCTTTTCGTAGTTATTACACCTCTTCCGTGCAATATGATTATAGAACGTCAAAAAGTCTCAAACAGTCTCACTTAGTCCCACTTTGTCTCAAATTTCAAAAAAAATTTTTTTAATTTTTTATATAAGTTTTATATAATCTATTGAAAAAAAGTTCGTATTAGTGTATAATTGTTATGAATTTGGCTTTGTTTGGGGCACAAAAAAGGGGGGGGAGTTATGGCAGTAAGTATATGCGTTCTTGACCTTTTGAGTGTTTCGACTGAAAAAAACTGTATCGAATCCTTCGGTGAGGCGGAAGAAAAAAGGCTTGAAGCTATCAAAAATCCTACTCGAAGACAGGAGAGCGTGGCGGGGCTCACGGCACTCAAAAAGGCTCTCGGCAACAGAGCTTTTTGCAGTATAGTAAGAGACCAAAACGGAAGACCTCGCTTCGAAAAGGATATGGGGATCGATTTCAACATATCGCACAGCGGCTCTCTCGCAGTTGCGGCTGTGTGCGACGGTGATGACACTTGCATAGGAGTCGATATAGAGCTTGTAAAAACGGAAAAGCTCCAACCTCTTTTGCGTGTAGCTGAAAGATATTTTGAGGATACAGAAAAAGAAAAGTTTTATAAGACGCACGACGTTCTTAATTTTTACAAGGCGTGGACGGCAAAGGAGGCTAAGGCGAAGCTTTTGGGTGTCGGTCTTGCGAAAAGCCTCGGAGAAAAAAAAGAGCCCCCAAGGGCATTCTTCACCTCGCATTATTTGGTTTTGCATTCGGGAGAGAGATACGTTTTGTGCCTTTGCAGTGCTGTCGATGGGCGTGAGGATATAGACTTTATAACCGAGCACGACACGTCAGTCAGTCCCCTTTGACGGATATACGGAATTGAAAAAATGGAAATAAGAGACGTAGCAAATAAATATAAATACAAAACCGAGCTTCACCTGCATACCTTTCCCGTAAGTGCCTGCTCGGAAATAAGACCTGACGAGGCGGTCGAGATATACGCCGAGGCGGGTGTCGATTCGATAGTCGTGACCAATCACTTGGGTAGCTGGGTGCGTACATCTTACTCGGCAGAGGAATATCTTAGCGACTATTACGAGGCAAGGGAAGCGGGGGAGAGGTACGGAGTAAACGTAATACTCGGTGCTGAGCTTCGCTTTGACGGCTCAAATAACGATTATCTCATTTACGGAATAGACGAGAACGACGTAGATACGCTTGGGTACTATACCGCTTCGGATATAGCGACCTTCTACAAGGAATTTAAGAACGATAGAAACGTCATAATCCAAGCTCACCCCTTCAGAGCCGGAATGGAGCGAGTGCCGTCCGAATTTCTTGACGGAATAGAGGTGTTTAACCTTCACCCCAACCACAATAGTCGCGTTGGAGTTGCGGCTCGGTATGCGAGAAAAGAAAATCTTATTGTTACCTGCGGAACAGATTTCCACCACCCTCATCACGAGGCGTTGGCACTCACGAGAAGCAAAGCACCACTAAAGAATTCCTTCGAGGTCGCAGAGCTTATTAAGTCGCAAGACCTTTTGTTCGACTTTTCGGGAAACATAGTTATCCCTTATTGATAAAATCCCTATATGAAAGGAAAAATGTTATGAAAAGAATTATTTGTTTTTTACTTGCAGTTATGATGCTTATAACTCTCGTCGCTTGTGGCAACACTCCCGACGATAATGTTGATGAAAGCACAAAAGGCGAAGAGACGACCGCTCCCGTAATTGCCGAGAAGATACCCGCTGAGAAATATGACGGTGTATTCAAGGCAGGTTACGCAAGTGTTGATATAACTCCCACTAAACTGCCTATTGCGAAAAAGAGCGGCGGCTCTTACAAAAAGGTGCAGGATAAGCTTTATGCTACCTGTGTTGCCGTTAACGACGGAAAAAATACGGCACTTCTTATAACAGTTGACGTTACGAGCATAGGTAACGATATTTGTGAGAATTTCAAAAAGTACATAACAAACGCGACGAAGGTGCCCGCTGAAAACATTATAATTTCGGCAACACACACTCATACCGCTCCGTCCCCCGGACTTCCCAAGGGCGATACGGCGTCTATTCGTTGGCTCGCAGACCTTAATACCGCTATGGCAAACGTGGCTAAAGAAGCGATTGCCGACCTCAGTGACGCCGAGATACACAACGGTACTACCGAGGTAAAGGGAATGGCGTTCGTTCGTAGAGGATACTCGGCTGACGGCACTCCCGCTGGTATCTGGAGACAAAAGTCCACGAACGATTTTGTTCGCTACGAGAGTGAGGCGGATAATTCTATACAGATAATAAGATTTGTCCGTGCCGACAAGAAGGATATTCTTATGGCAAACCTCCAGACACACTTTACCGAGGCAGGAAATTACATTACCGATACAATTTCTTCCGACCTTGCGGGAGTAATCAAGGGTGTGGTAGAAATTGAGGACGAAGACGCACTTTTTGCAGTTTACGTAGGTGCATCGGGCAACATCAACACCGTTGCTTACGTTGAAGGAACAAAGGTGTTTGGTAACTACTCGAAGATGGGCAAGGCGGTAGCTGAAGCGATAGTGGCTACACCTCTTACTAAGGTCGAGGCAGGAACGATACAGACTACCGAAAAGCAAGTAAAAACAAACGTTCGTAAGGAAGACGACGAAACGGTTAAGAAGGCACAGCAGGCACAAGCCGAAATTGAAGCTCTCAATGCTTATGATGGTGATGCAGAGGTTTATGCAATTGCCGCAAAGTACGGCTTTGAGAGTGCAAAGGAAGTTTCCTTCACAGTCAGCCGTAATACAGGCTATGATGCGACCAGAAAACACACTATCATAGGAATTTCCTTTGGTGACCTTGCATTTGTAGCAGTGCCCTATGAGATGTTCGATACAAACGGAATGGAAGTAAAGAACGGCTCACCCTTCAATATGACCTTCGTAATTACAAACGCAGGCGGAGCAGGTGCATACGTTCCCTCAGCTCTTGCAGTTCCCAACGGCGGATACGAGGTTTATACCGCAGTTGACGAATTTGGTACAGGTGAAAAAATGGTTTCTGAATACCTCGCTATTCTACGTGAGCACAAAGGGATAAAGTAATCCATATACTCAAGCTTTTTAGATTTCCTGTTGAGGAAGGAGATTTTATGATGAAGAGATTTATTTGTTTAGTACTTGCTCTTATGACCTTATTGACCCTCGTTGCTTGTGGCAACGTGACGGGAGGAGAGCAGGGCACTACGGACAGCAAAGAAGAGAATACAGTTTTCACGGGTAAGCTCGATGCTGAGTCCTACGACGGAGTTTTCAAGGCGGGTTACTCACGAAAGGACATAACACCCGTAGTTCCGATAAATCAGAATGACGGAACCGTCTACTCAAAGGTTCTCGATAAGCTTTACGCTACCTGCGTTGCTGTAAACGACGGAGAGACTACTGCCCTTATGTTTACAATAGATACAAAGGGACTTGGAACGGGCCCTTATGAGTCTATCATAAGGCGTGTAAGCATGGCGGTATCAATTCCTGAGGAAAATATTATGATAACGGCATCGCACTCGCATACAGCTCCAATGCCGGGTGTTCCTGCGAGCGACCCTAAGAATATTCGTTGGGTGGCTCAGATGACGACGGCAATGGTAGATGCAGCAAAGGAAGCGATTGCCGATCTTTCCGACGCAGAGATACATAACGGTACCACCGAGGTAAAGGGAATGGCGTTCGTTCGTCGTTGGATCTACGAGGACGGAACTCCCGGCGGTATCTGGAGACAGCCTAATAACGGAAAGATCACGGCTTACGAGTCCGAGGCAGACAATTCGGTTCAGATTATAAGATTTGTCCGTGAGGATAAAAAGGATATTCTAATATCAAATCTTCAAACTCACTTTACCGAGGCAGGTAATTATGTCAAGAATTCTATCTCGGCAGACCTTGCAGATATACTCAGGTCGATGGTTGAAATACTTGACGAGGACGCTCTTTTCGCAGTTTACGTAGGTGCATCGGGTAATATAGCGACCGGTGCTCACGTTGACGGAACTAAGAAATTCGGTAATTATCAAAAAATGGGTAAGGCAGTAGCCGAAGCAATAATCGAGACTCCTCTTACAAAGGTCGAGGCAGGTAAGCTCCAAGCAGATGTAAAAATCGTAACCACAAACGTGCGTAAGGACGATGCCGAAACAGTTGAAAAGGCAAAGAAGGCACAGGCAGAAATTTCAGCACTCAACCTTTATGACGGTGATGCAGCAGTTCTTGCGATTGCAGCCAAGTATGGCTTTGAGGGTGCAAAGGAAATCAATTCGATAATTAGCAGAAATACAAATTACAAGGCAACAAGAGAACACCGTCTTGGTGTTATATCCTTCGGTGATATAGCATTTGCCGCTGTTCCTTATGAAATGTTCGATACAAACGGAATGGAGCTTAAGAACGGCTCACCGTACAATATGACCTTCGTTCTCACAAACGCAGGTGGAGCGGGTGCATACGTGCCCTCAGCCCTTGCGGTTCCAAACGGCGGATACGAGGTTTATACCGCAGTTGACGAGTTTGGCACGGGCGAAAGAATAGTTGGAGAATTCCTCACAATTCTCCGTGAACATAAGGGCATTAAATAACGAAAAAGTAAATTAAAATATAAATTTTCATTACAAATTTTTATTGAAAAGGAGAAAAATTATAAATGAAAAGGATTATTTGCTTGCTTCTGGCACTTTTGATGACTGTATCAATTGTGTCCTGCGGCAAGCCAGACAACAACAGTGACGATACGACGAATAGCGGAGAGAGCGATGCTCCCGCAACCGAAAACGTTAAGGCTGATGCCGAAAAGTATGACGGTATCTTTAAGGTAGGCTTTTCGAGAGTTGACATAACTCCCTCACAGCTTCCTCACCCACGTAAGGACGGAACAATGATTTCCGACGTTCTCGATCCCATCTATGCTACTTGTATAGCAGTAAACGACGGAGAAAAAACGGCACTTCTTTACACCGTTGACCTTCCTAACATCGCAGCAGATACTTATTCGGCATATCTTCTTCGCATTAAGATAATGACAAAGGTGCCTGTTGAGAACATAATGATCTCAGCAACGCATAACCACTCGGCGTTTACGCCTCAGGCACCCCGAGGCAACGCACAGGCGGACAAGTGGAACACCGAGCTTACAAATCACCTCGTTAATGCGGCAAAAGAGGCAATTGCTGACCTTACCGATTCCGAGGTTTACTACGGTACGACTAAGACAACGGGAATGGCTTGGGTACGCCGTTACGTACACGCAGACGGAACCTATTCGAATACGGGTACCGTTGAGGGACTCAAGAGTAAGTCTCCCATAGTAGGTCCTGCAAGCGAGGCTGACGATACACTTCAGCTTATCCGTTTCGTTCGTAAGGATAAGACGGATATAGTAATGACAAACTGGCAGGCACACTTGGCGTCGGCTGTAAACGCGATGCCTAAAAAGCTCACGTCTGACCTTGCTTTCTACGTAAGAGATGCGGTTGAGGGCAACGAGGACGACGTTTACGTAGCTTATTTCCAGGGTGCATCGGGTAACATTAACCTTAATGCTCCCACGCCTGAGCTAAAGCAGTACAGAAATTACCAAGAGGTAGGAAAAGCTCTCGGTAAGCTTATCGCAAATACTATGGCGGTAGAAAACCTTACAAAGCTCGAGCCCGGAAAGATTCAGTCAAATACTACAACGTATAAGGCACTCGTTTGGAAGGACAGCGAGGAGAGAATTGCACAGGCAAAAGAGGTCCTTGCTCTTAAGGAAGGCTCAAATGAGCAGAAGGCTCTTATGGTCAAGTACAACTTTAACTCCCTTTACGCTCCCAAGCAGATTGCAAGCCGCAACGGCTCTGTAACACACAGAGAGCAGTATCTCGGTGCAATAGCATTCGGTGACCTTGCATTCGTGTCCGCTCCTTACGAGATGCACGATACGAACGGTATGCAGATAAAGGACGGCTCACCCTACAAGAGCACCTTCGTTCTCACCTGCTCGGGCGGAGCACAGGGTTACGTTCCGTCTTACGAGGCATACACCATTTACGGCGGATACGAGGTAGATAATACAGAAATAGCTTGCGGTGAGGCAGAAAAGATGGTTGACGAGTTCCTTCGTATGCTTAAGGAATTCAGAGGAATTAAGTGATTTTTTTCGCTAACAGAAAGGGAAATACTATGAAAAAGATACTTTGCTTATTGCTTGCACTTTTGATGCTTACGTCAATTGTGTCTTGCAACCAAACGCCCAATAATAACGAGGACACAACAAGCCCCGAGGCAACAGGCGGCAAGGTCGATGCCGAAAAGTATGACGGTGTATTCAAGGTCGGTTATGCTACGGTCGATATCAGCTATACCGAGGATGAGTTGCCTTATACAAGAAATGAAGAGGGCGAAAAGATCACAACTATACAAGATCCCATTTACGCTACCTGCGTAGCTGTAAACGACGGAAAAAATACAGTACTTATCTACACGCTTGACGTGCAGAATATTCGCTTTGAGGATAGCGAGAGCTTTAAGAGCCGCATTCAGATAGCGACTAAAGTGCCTGCGGCGAATATTATATTCTCCACCACACATAACCACTCAGGTCCTCATCCCACCGCTCCCTACGGTACACCCGCAGGTGCTAAGCACGGTACAGCCGTTGCCAATAAGGTAGTTGAGGCGGCAAAGGCGGCGATTGCCGATCTTACCGATGCTGAGATCTACTACGGAACTGCAAAGACAACGGGAATGGCTTGGGTACGCCGCTGGGTACACGAAGACGGTGTTACCTATTCAAATACCAGCACTCCTAAGGGACTTCAGGGTAATACCCCCGTTGCAGGTCCCGCAAGTGAGGCAGACGATACACTCCAAATGGTCCGCTTTGTCCGCAAGGATAAGGCAGACGTACTTATGGTAAACTGGCAGGCACACTTGGCGTCTGCGGTTAACGCAAAGCCCACAACTCTTACATCCGACCTTATGTACTACATAAGAGACGCAGTTCTCGGTAAGGAAGACGAGGTTCTCATAGCTTATTTTGCAGGAGCATCGGGTAACATCAACCTCACAGCTCCTACACAAGAACTTCGTCAGTACAGAAACTATCAGGAGATAGGAAAAGCACTCGGTAAGCTTATTTACGACAGTATGGGCGTAGAAAAGCTTACAAAGATTGAGGCAGGCAAGATAACCATATCCCATAAGACCTACAAGGCAGAGATGTGGAAGGATAGCGAGGAGAGAATTGCACAGGCTAAGGAAACCATAGCCGAAAAGGATAAGAAAAAGCAGGAAGCTCTCCAAGTCAAATACAACTTCAATACAATGTACGCACCGAGAAAGATAGTAAGCAGAAATAGCAGCAAGGCTACAACGATAGATTGCTTCCTTTCGGCACTTTCGTTCGGTGATTTCGCACTCGTTGCGGCTCCTTACGAGATGCACGATACGAACGGTATGCAGATAAAGGAGGGCTCGCCCTATAAGGCAACCTTCATTCTTACAAACGCAGACGGTGCTCTTGCATATCTCCCCTCAATTGAGGCATATACCACCTATGGCGGATATGAGGTCGACAATACAGACTTTGCTCCCGGAGAGGGCGAAAAGCTTGTCGAGGTCTACCTTGATATGCTCAAAAAACACAGAGAAAAACAATAAGAGCCTAAATTAGTCAAGTTTGTCAAGGAGAAAATTTATGATCAAGAAATTACTTTGTATAGTACTTACGCTTATCATGCTTTTGTCGGTCGTTGCATGTAATAATACACCGGGTACACCCGACGATAGCTCAAACGAGACGGAAAAAGAGGCTGAAAGCGGAAAAGTAGCGGAAGAGAAATATGACGGTGTATTCAAGGTTGGATATTCAAGAGTAGATATAACGCCCCAGATGCTCCCCATTTCGAGAAAGAACGGACAGAGCACCATAAAGTCGGTAAGCGATCCCATTTACGCTACCTGTATTGCTTTTTACGACGGTGAGACTACGGCTCTCGTTTTCACGGTTGACCTCTGTAACGTTTCGGAGGATCACTGTAATGCAATAAGGATTCGTATTAAATCGGCAACAAGAGTTCCTGAAAAGAACGTTATAATTCACGCAACCCATAACCACTCCTCGCCCACACTTGGAAATCCCAACAATGAGGCGGCAGTTCAGAAGTGGACGAGTGCTACACAGCTTAATATGGTAAAGGCAGCCGAGGAGGCTATTGCAGACCTTACGGATGCAACAATATTGGCTGGAACAGGCAAGACAACGGGAATGGCGTTCGTTCGTAGATACCTTCTTGAGGACGGTACTTACAGCGGAGTAAACTCTCCTGCGGCAAGCTCTGCAAAGGCAGTTAAGCACGTAAGCGAGGCTGACGATACCGTTGGAGTTATTCGCTTTGTTCGTGAGGGCAAGAAGGACGTAGTTGCAGTAAACTGGCAGTGCCACCTTGCAAGTGCAGTTGAGATGATGCCTGCGGCACTTACGGCTGATAGAAACTTTTACATAAGAGGCGATATAGAAAAAGCGGATGACGATGCACTTGTTGCATACTTTGCAGGAGCTTCGGGAAATATCGGTGGCAGCAACACTCCTATCCCCTCGCTCAAGAAATACAGAAGCTATCAGGATTCCTCGCAGGCACTTGCAAAGGTTATACTTGACGTTCTCAACTCAGGTAAGATGGAAAGCCTTGAGGCAGGACCGATCAAGATAGACAACAAGACCTATAAGGCAGAGATGTGGAAGGACAGCGAGGAGAGAGTTGCGCAGGCAAATGAGGTGCTTGCACTTACTAACGGCTCTAAGGAGCAAACGGCTCTTTTGAAGAAGTACGGTTGGCAGTCAACCTACGGACCTAAAGCTGTCGTATCGAGAAACAAATCAAGCGCTACAACGATAAGCGTGCCTATGGCAGGACTTTCCTTCGGAGATCTTGCGTTTATTGCAGCTCCCTACGAGATGTTCGATAACAACGGCGTTCAGATAAAGGAAGGCTCTCCCTTCAAGACCACCTTTATTCTCACAAATGCAGGTGGAGCACTCGCGTACGTTGCTTCAATCGAGGCATATACCACCTACGGCGGATATGAGGTTGAAAACACCGAGTTCGCTCCCGGTGAGGGCGAAAAGATGGTTGCTGAGTATATAGATATGCTTAAGAGACTTAAAACAAAATAATAATTCTTGTCCCTATGAAAGGAAAAAATATGAAAAGAATAATTTGCTTAATACTTGCACTTTTTATGCTTGTATCGCTTGTTGCGTGCGGCGACACAACTTCCTCCTCAGATGATACAGGCGACTCACAGGCAGAGAATACCCCCGCAGGACCTTACACAGGTGAATTTAAGGTAGGCTTTTCGAGAGTGGTTATAACTCCCACCGAGGCACAGATGAAGAGTGCGGGCTTTAATAGAGTTGACAGCGACCTTACTGCCACCTGCATTGCTTTCAATGACGGTAAGACAACGTCTCTTATCTACACCATTGACACGCAGAATATTTCGCAGAAATACAGTGATACCGTAAAGGCGAGAATTAAGGCGGTAACAAAGGTTAAGGAAGAGAATATCTTTATCTCGGCAATACACACCCACTCCTCGCTTTATCCCGATTCAAATGCCGCTTGGGCAACCTCGGTATTTCTTCCGAAAATGGCTGATGCCGCAAAGGAGGCGATTGCCGACCTTAGCGATGCAACTGCATATCTTGGAGAGGGTAAGTCAACGGGAATGGCATTTGTTCGCCGTTACATAAATTCCGATGGAACGATGTCCTCTGTAAATCCTACAAACAAGTCTGTTAAATGTGTAAGCGAGGCTGACGATACCGTTCTTGCACTTCGTTTTGTAAGAGAGGGCAAGAAGGACGTAGTTATTGTAAACTGGCAGGCACACCCCGCACACGCAATTTCGGCAATGCCTACCTCTATCTCGGCTGACTTTGTTCGCTACGTAAGAGAAGGCGTTGAGGGTACGGACGATGACGCACTCGTAGCATATTTCTCAGGTGCACTCGGCAACATCAACCTCAATCCCCCCAACCGTTCCATGAGAAAGTACAAGGACTTTATCGAGGTTGGTAAGGCACTTGCAAAGGTAGTAGTTGACATTTCAAAGACCGACAAGATGGAAAAGCTTGAGGTGGGTAACGTAAAGACTACCGCAGAGAAGTATGATGCTCCCATGAAGAAGGACGACGCGGCAGTAGTTGCGGCAGCTCAAAAGAATTTTGATGCAGGCAAGGCAACTAAGGAAGAAAAATATATCGTTGCACGAAACAAGGAAGATACAATAAAGATGTACCTCGGCTGTGTTTCTTTCGGTGATATAGCGTTTATTGCAGTTCCTTACGAGATGTTCGATAACAACGGTGTTCAGATAAGAGAGGGCTCTCCCTTCAAGACTACCTTTATTATGACTAATGCTGACGGCGACCACGCATATATGCCTTCACGCGAGGCGTGGGAGGAGTATGGCGGATACGAGACCGAGGCAACTCTCTTCGGCTCGGGAACCGCAGAGCTTTTAGTTGAGGAGTATATTCGTATTCTCAAGTCACACAAGTAAGATTTTAAATATTGAAGAAAACCACCTTTCGAGGTGGTTTTCTTTGTTTTAAACGGTAGAAAAATAAATTTGTCTTTATCCAAAGATAACGCAAAGAAGTCTTTTGGTAACATTTCGTTTAACGCCCAACCATTCGCTATTACAAAGAACAAATGTGGGAATGTGGGAAAAATCCAAAAAAACACCTCAAAAAAATAGACATAATGCACAATTAGAACAAGAAAATTAGTCTTTTTTGTGCATTGACTTGTGGTTTTGTTTGGGGTAAAATAATTATATACATTATCATAGTAAAAATATGATTTATGAAACTTTTTGAAAAGGAGAATTTTTATGACACGTTCAAGAAGAATCAGGATAGTGGCAATTGTAGCGACCTTCGCAATTGTTTTGCCGCTTCTTGTAGCATCCCTTAACGCAGTTACAGCCCCGATGTCATCGGCGGAGTGGTCTGACCTTGACGTATTCTACGAGGAGGAGATAGCTCCCGTAGATACAAACATTACCCCCGAGTCATTCGTTATCGGTGAAACGGTTTACGATCCCGACCTTACGAGCACCACAGCATTGCCTGAGGGCTGGCTTGCAGGTCCTCCTAAGTACAGCACTTGGTACAAAAACGGTGGTCAATCCAGCGGCGGATGGGCTACTGCTGTTGATGAAAATACTACAACAAGCACAGCACTTAACACAAGCGTAGTTATGCCTACCGCAGACGGCGTTAAGGTAACAACTGCAGGAAACGGAGACTTTGCTGTTTTGTTCCCCTCGCTTAAGAATTCAAGCGGCAAGGCAGTAACAAACTACGTTTTCACCGCAGTAATAAACTACGTTGGCGAGTCAAAGGGCTCGGCAGGTCTTCTTACCGCTTCTCGTGGTAGTGAGAACACATTTGTTGGCGGTTCGTATTTTATGCTTTACGGTCCGGGTGACACAAGCAGCCATAGAATATATAAGTTTAACGGTACGAGAACCGATTTGATTTCGTATAGCAGCATTACAAAGACCGGCACGGGCGGTATAAATTATACTACCGGTCAGGATATGACGCTTACTGTTTATTTCTGTGACGGAATAAACTACTATTACGTAAACGGTAATCACATTTTTACAACTCCTGCTCCCGATTATTATAACGGTGCTTCTCTTAACGGAATTGGACTTAATTTCAGTACAACTAAGAACTGTCTTATAAAGGACATCGTTGTCAAGGAACTTGCCCCCAAGGTTGCTGTTTCCTCTGACATTAAGCTCGGCGAGCCCACAATAAGATATTGTTCGCCTCTCGGTGTCGTTACAGGAGACGACTCTGAGGGACTTCGCTTCACGGCAACAGTTGACAAGACTTCCGATACGTATAAGAACAATGTAAGCGGTACTTATGCGGCAACCAACGAGAACGTTAAGTTCGGTATGCTCCTTATTCCCGAGGACCTTATTCCCGATAACGGTCTTATAACCGTTGATACACCTAACGTGCTTGACACAGTCGTTGAGAAGATAGACAGCCAGGACGATAATTCTCTTACTTATGCTGTTTCGCTTCTGAATATTCCCGATGCCCAGAGAGACCGTGTTTACGTGGCTCGTGCATATATGAAGGTTAAGAACGGAAGCTCTTGGAGCTATACCTACTCGAAAACAAAGGTATCTCGCTCCTATGCAGGTGTTGCAAATATTTGCTACACCGAGGCTTCAACTAAGGCAGTACGTGACCGCCTTGACGAGATGTTCGAGGGGGCGAACACTTACGAGGGTGGAGAAGCAAAGACACTTACTTTCTCACTCTTTGCCGACCTTCACTATTATCCCGGCGGATATATAACCCCTGTTTCACACGTTGACAAGATAATGACTAAGGCAAATCTCAATGACGTTGATTTCGTTATGCAGGCGGGCGATTTCTGTAACAATTTCCCCGGCTCTCCCGAAATTGTAAACGCATATCTCGGTAATAGCTACAATCTTCCTGCCTATGGTGTTATGGGTAACCACGACCTTGAAAATGGCGGTAAGCTTAGATCCGGTACAACCACGACTGACGTTACCTCAAATCTTACAAACAGAAATGACAGTGTAGTTTGGGGAACTGCTGACGGAAAAATTGGTGACGGTAGCATAGCTTACTACTACTTTGACGTAAACGGCTTCCGTGTTATTTGTACCGATACAAACTACTATTACTACGTAAACGGAGACGTTAAGGAATACAGACATTATCCTTCTTGGTATGCAGGACCCGGTAGTGATGCTTCATACGCCGAAAAGACCAACTGTCTTGGTGACACACAGAGAGCTTGGCTTGAGAAGGTTCTTATGGATGCGGCTGAAAATGATATTCCTTGTATCGTTGTAACTCACGCAAGCACAGCGGGCACAAGAGGCTCGTCACAGTGCGGAGACTATAAGGAAGTTCAGGAAATATTCCGCAAGGCTAATAACAAGAATCTCGGAACAGTTCTTATGGCTATCAACGGACACCACCATACAAACCACACCGAGTACGTTGACGGAATCCTTTACTTCGATATGAATACAAGTAACGGTGCGTACGTTCCCGACGGAAGCACAAAGACACCGAACTATGCAGAGGATGCTACCTTTGAGTACGTTGAGTACGATTCTGACGGAGTTGCAACGAGCACTTCCACAAAGCTTATAACTACACTCGGCTCTCTCGGTCAGAACGAAATGTTCTACTTTGAGGGACCTCTCAGCGCGATAGTTCACGTTTCCTCGAACGGTAGAATTATTATCGAGGGTGACTCGACCGATTGGTATCTTGACGTTGCTCCCGCAAATCCTTCGGACGGAGAAGAGCCCTTTGTAAACAGTGGTGTATTTAACGTAGGACAGCACTGAGAAAGGATAATTACAGATGAAAAGAATTATATTATGTCTGTTATTGATCCTTTGTATAACAGTGGCATTTATAGCGTGTTCCGGCGATGATTCCCCCTCGGGTGATACCGATGAAATCACTACCGACACACCCACAACAGAGGCTGAGATAACAGAAATTGAGACTGATGCTCCCGACAGCACCGAGCCTCCTACTACCGAGGCTGACACGGCAACTCCCGTATCTACCGATGCGCTAACTACCGAGGCTGTGACGACCGGAGCAGTAACTACCGAAGCGGCAACTACTGAGGCTGTAACCACAAGTGCCCCCTCAGGCGGAGGCGGTGGTGGCGGAGCAGTTCCACCGTCCGGCGGCGGTGGCGGAGGAGGAAGCGTGCCTCCGTCTCCCCCTCCTGCTGATACGGATACAACGGCTGCTGATACCACGGTGGCTCCCGACACACAAGCACCTGATACCGATGAGCTTGACGGAAGCATTTTTGAAAATGATAATGACGTGAATTATCCCGATTCTTGGAATCCTTCAACTGTCGAGGGACTTGACGGAAAGATATTTGAGAATGACAATGATGTAGAATACCCCAATTTCTGGGTCTCGTAAGAGTCTTGGCTTAAAAGAATCGGTGAAATGCTCTGCGATTCCAGAACAAAATAAATTGCCCCGCACTAACGGTGCGGGGCATGTTTTGTAAATGTCAAAATGCACAAACAGAGCTAAATTATTTGGTGTAAAAAAGATATTGAAAAAAACGGGGAAATAATGTAAAATATAAGATGAAAAATGATGCAAAGGAGATATATTTATGTCAAATTTCAAAAGATTTATTTTGACGTTGACATCTATTGTTTTGGCACTCGTTATGCTTTTGTCAGTGGGCTGCACAAACGATGCGGGCAACAATGATGATGACGAAAACAACAACGGCAGCGGTGAGCAGCTTGAGGTTATTCCCGACACCAAGGATCCCTTCTCGGTAAATTCTTGGTCAGACCTTAAGGTTTAGGGGGAAGAGACGGTAGCTCCTACCGACTCTAACGTTTCGGTCGATTCCTTCGTTGTGGGTGAGACTATTTACGAGCCCACACTCACAGGTAGCGGCAAGGGTGTTCCCGAGGGCTGGCTCGCAGTTCCCGATGCACTTGTTGCTTGGCCTAACAAGGGTGCTGCAGACGGCTGGGCAAACTATTCGGGCACAGATACCGATGCTAACGAAGAGATAAACACCGCCAGGTTTGTTTATACGGATACAGGTCTTAAGGCATCTATCGGCGGCGGAGACTTTTCACTTCTTATGCCTACCCTTAAGGATAGCGCGGGCAACGAGGTAGATAACTACGTTTATACAGTAAAGGCTACATTCCCGACGGGAGCTAAAGGACAGTTCGGTCTCATTACGGGCACTCGCGGTAGCGACGTGACCTACAAGGGTGGTACCTTCCACTGCTACTATGCACCAAACGAGACTAATTCTTGGTACTACTATCATTATAGTGCAGCGGGACGTTCAGGCACAAAGGTTGCCGACACGGCAGCAAATGCACTTCCTGCTCCTGTATTTGGAGAAGAGTTTACTATTAGCATCTATCACTGCGACGGAATGAACTACCTGCTCGTAAACGGAGAATACGTACACACGTACGCCGACGCAGATTATTACAACGGCGCAAAGCTTTCGGGCATTGGTCTTTATTTTTGTAACAGCACGGTAGTCTTTAACGAGATAACCGTTAAAAAGGTAAGCCCCAAGACTCAGCTCACAGGTGACATCACTCTCTCTGAGCCCGCAATAGTTCTTGATGCAGAGACAAACAAGGCAAACGGTCTTTCCTTTATCGCAAAGGTAAATAAGAGTGCAGATTTCTATGCGGGCAAGGTATCGGGCAATTATGACGTAGCTAACGAAGACGTTAAATTCGGTATGCTCGTTATCGCAGAGGACGCACTTCCCGCAAACGGTGTAGTGCTTGCGGATACTGCAAACGTTACCGATATCCCTGCCGACAAGGTAGTGCTTGAGGATTCAAACACACTTGCATACTCCGCACCCTTTACAGGCATTGCCGACGCAGACAGAGAAAAGGTTTACGTTGCACGTCCTTATGCAAAGGTTAAGGAGGGCGACTCCTATACTTATTACTACTCAAAGACTGAGATCCTTCGCTCCTACGTCGGTGCTGCAAACATTTATTACACCGACTGTGAAAGTACAGCGGCACGTGCACTTCTTGACGAGGCGTTTGCAGGCTGTGACTCGTACGTTGGTGCTAATGCAAAGACGATGACCTTTGCATTGTTTGCAGACCTTCACTACTACAAGAACACCTATATCACAAGTGTAGCAAAGCTTGAAAAGATACTTGCAAGAGCAAATGCGGAAAAGGTTGACTTCGTAATTCAGGCGGGTGACTACTGTAACAACTTCAGAAAATCTCCTGAGATCATAGACACCTATATCAATAACAAATACGACCTTCCCGTATACGGAGTTATGGGTAACCATGACTGCGAAAACGGAAGCGATATGATGAACTTTGTAACCGAGCGTCTTAACAACCGCGAGGTCGTTTGGGGAACAGCTAACGGTAAGCGCGGTGACGGAAGTATAGCTTATTTCCACTTTGATACCGAAGAGGGCTACCGTATAGTTTGCTGTGATACAAACTACTACTACAATACAGCTAAAAAGGTTTGGGAACATTATCCTGACTGGTATTCGGGCCCGAGCGTAAAGACCTACTCTCAGGCGAACTCGCTTGGCGACACACAGCGTCAGTGGCTCGAGAAGGTGCTTATGGACGCAGCTGATAAGGATATGCCTTGTATCGTTGTAACCCACGCTTCTATGTCGGGCAACAGAAATACGGGCTCTGATGCTAACCTTGTTCGTGAGATATTCAATAAGGTAAACGCAAAGAATCTCGGCACGGTGCTTATGGTCATCAACGGACACCATCACACCAACCACACCGAGTACGTTGATGGAATCCTTTACTTCGATATGAACACAAGTAACGGTGCATACGTTCCCGACGGAAGTGCAAAGACACCGAACTATCCTGGAAACGCTACCTTTGAGTACGTTGAGTACGATTCAAACGGCAAGCCAACGGGTACGAAGAACAAGAGAATAAACGATCTTCAGTCTATCGGTAAGAACGAAATGTATTACTTTGAGGATTCTCTCAGTGCAATAGTTCACGTTTCCTCTAACGGACGTATAATTATCGAGGGAGACCAGACCGATTGGTATCTCGGCGTTGCTCCCGCCAACCCCGGTGACGGAGAAGAGCCTCTCGTCAACAGCGGAGTTTTCAGTGTAGGAATGCACTAATTTAAAATCTAATCAAAAAGCCCCACGCAACCGCGTGGGGCTCTCTTTGTTTATAAATTGGTATTTATCGGGGAGTTAGTTTGTGTTAGGTTTTTTTCGAACCCTTCCCCAAAAGGGTTCGAGCTCCCAAAACTTCTCATACATTTTTAAGGATATAGGGGGAAGAAAGCAATTCAATATCCGCTCAGATGCGGATATTGAGATGAAATATAGCAACAAGCAAAGTCGCTAACGCAGCCCTTGTTCCGCCCTTCGTGCTCTGGGCGGGCACAAGGACGTGTAGGGACCTGCGTCCCCAACGGTCCGTTTCACTGATTCGACAATTTAATCAAGCTTCATATATCCGTCTTTAACAAGACCTACTTTGCGAAGTATCTCGTTGAATACGAAGGAAAGAAGGGCAGGGAGCACGAAGCATATGAGGATAAGACCTATCCAATTGAGTGCCGTAACGTCGCCCACGTAGCCGTTCGAGGGATCTATCCAACCGAGGATCATGCCGATAGGGCCAAGCAGACCGCAAGTGCCCATTCCCGAGTTTATTGCCTCACCGTACATACGGAGACCGAATACGCAAACAGCAAGAGGGCCTGTGAAGGCAGAGGCAAGTGTAGGAGCAATCCATATCTGCGGATGACGAACGATGTTCGGCATCTGGAGCATACTCGTACCGATTCCCTGTGAAACAAGACCGCCCCACTTGTTTTCTCTGAAGCTAATAACCGCAAAGCCAACCATCTGTGCACAGCAGCCTGCGACCGCTGCCGCTCCTGCGATTGCAAGACCTTCGTTCGTTACTCCGCCGTGTGCTAAGGCACTTCCTGTCATAAGGAGTCCCGCACAAATAGCCGCACTCGAGATGGGGAGAGTCAAAACAACACCGATTACTACCGAAATGATTATCGAAGCTATGAGAGGTGCTTGGAGAGACGCCCAGCCTATAAATGTGCTTATGTATCCTGCAAGTATTCCGATGAGAGGAGCCACGAATATCGAAAGAATACCGCCGACGAATATCGTGGTAAAGGGAGTTACGAGAATATCGACCTTCGTTTTCTTCGAAACGAGCATTCCAACTTCACTTGCTATAATTGCAATAAAGAATACAGCGAGAGGGCCGCCCGCCTTGCCGAGCGAGTTTGCCGCATATCCGACGGTTGCCGCCGAAAAGACAACAAGAGGGTGAGCACCGAGCGAATATGCTATTGCCGCACCCATAGCAGGACCTGCCATAGCTTGTGCAAAGCCGCCAATCTCGGCGAGAATTTCAAGGTTTGGTATCATACCGAGTGCCTTGAATATTGTACCAATGAGGAGCGAAGCAAAAAGACCTTGTGCCATAGCTCCCATCGCGTTAATAAAATAACGCTTAAACAGTTTTTTTACGAGTTCCATTACAATTCCTCCAAAATTTAATGGGTACAGTATACCACAACGGAATTTTCTTTTCAATCCTTGTCAAATTTTTAACAAACTTTCGACAAAAAGAACAAGGGTGCGATAGAAACACCCTTGCTTTTTATCTATTATTTTACTGTTCAAGTGGGTAGATCGTAATTTTTCGTTCTTTACGCGTGAATCCTGTCTTAATGTAATCATCACCTACAAGCTGACGTATCTTTGTCATAGTAAGTCGTTTGCCTGTGTATTCTGCAGGTATCTCATCGTAAAGTGCCGTATATATCATATGAGCCCCGATATATCCAGCAGGAGCCTTGCTGTGATGGTAGGCGTCGTTTTCACAAAATTCCCAATAATTAACGCCCGTAGCGATAATATCGTCTATTTCCTGCTTCCAATCAAGGAAAATAACGTTTGGATACTGATTCTTTGCATTGGGAATTTGCGGATAACGCTCGTTATGAGCAGGGAATACCACAAGCACCGCACCGCCCTTCTCACAAGCCTTAAGAAAAGTGTTTATTACGGGAATATCTGCATCGTAATAAAGTCCGCAGAGAAATACCACCGAATATTTACCCTCGCGTATAGGTGAAAGAATTTCCTCAGTAGCATACACTCTCATAACTGCACCGTTTATAGATTGAATATTGACCACTGTTTTCTTTTTACCTGAAGAGATAAAGTTTTTAAGAAAATCCGATATACCCGAGGTACGAACGAAGCTGTTTCCTATGATAAGTATTTTATCCTTGCCGTTCGATCTCGTCACGGGGATCTTTATGTTACCCTCGCGGTGCTCAACTTTGTCTACAGATTCGAGTATATGCTTGGTAGCCGCATCGTCAAGCTCACCGTAGTCGACTTGAAGACGTGAAGCATAGGTCTTTGTGCCGTATTCCATTGCGAAGGTGAAAGAGTGACGGTAAATATACTCAGTGTCGGTTTCAATAAGATGTATCTCGTGCTTTGTTGTAATTGCGTTCGACGTTGCTTTTGCTACCTCGTTGATCTCCTTGACGTTTTTGGGAAGCTCCGAGGTTATTCTGCCTATTTCCTTGCCGTTACGCAAAATGCTGTAGGTTTTCGGTGATTGTTCCGAAAGAGTCCAATCGGAAGGAATATTTACTGCAATAGCACGTATAGCATCTTCAAAGGAAAATCCTATCTCACGCCAAGACCTTACGGCAGTTCTCTTGATGCTGTTTATGTCCTGTCGCTCCTTGATTATAGCCTCAGTCTCGTCCTCTTTTTTTGCTGTCTGAGCATCTGTTCCCAATTTATCGTCAGAAGAATTGCCCGATTGCTCAGAGTCACTTGAAATGGAGTCGTTGGTAACGTCTTTTTGTGTGCCGATGCAGGATACAGCACAAAAGAGAGTAGTCAGAATAAGAATTAAAGAAATAAGTTTTTTCATAGTAGTAAATATAAATTTGTGACGTATGGTGGATTGTCTTCGTAATTTTCACAAAGTACATTTCTTTGCGGTGATTCGATTATATCACACGGTCAAGTGACTGTCAAGATAAAACCACACATAAATATCGCAATTCTATGTTTCTTACAAATGCAAAACGTTGAATTTGTGTAATTTGAACAATTATGGCTTGTAATTATTTAGCTCTGCTGATAGTGATTATCTTCCTATCTGCACAAATCCAAGCTTCTTTTGAACCTTCGAGAGTGTACGGCGGGCAACGTAGGACGCTGTCTCAGCACCGTTTTTCATAACCTCCTCAAGGTATGCCTTGTCTTTGAGAAGCTCGTCGAATTTTGCTCTTACGGGAGCGAGTGCGTCGGCACAGGTCTCACCGACTGCAAGCTTGAAGTCGCCGTAGCCCTTGCCCTCAAATTCACGCTCTATCTCGTCAAATTCCTTGCCCGTAAAGCAGGAATAGATAGTCATAAGGTTGTTGATTCCGTCCTTGCCGTCGGCAAAGCGAACACAAGTATCGGAGTCGGTAACGGCTCTCTTGAACTTGCGGATAACTGTGTCCTTATCGTCAAGAATGTAAACAACGGCGTTTGTGTTCTCGTCGGACTTCGACATCTTCTTGGTAGGATCTGCAAGAGACATTATCTTCTTACCCGACTTTGCTATAATGGGCTCGGGCATAGTGAAGGTGTCGGGATAAAGCTGATTGAATCGCTCGGCAATATTTCGCGTAAGCTCAACGTGCTGCTTCTGGTCAACGCCTATCGGAACAACGTCGGTCTGGTAGAGAAGGATATCTGACGCCATAAGGGTAGGATAGGTAAAGAGTCCCGCATTTACGTTGTCGGCGTGCTTTGCACTCTTGTCCTTGAACTGCGTCATACGCGAAAGCTCGCCAAAGCCCGTGAAGCAGTTGAGTATCCACGCAAGCTCTGCGTGCTCGTGAACGTGCGACTGAACGTAAAGGGTATTCTTTTCGGGATCAAGACCGCAGGCAATATAAAGAGCGAGAGTCTCGTAGGTGCGGCGGCGAAGGTCGGCAGGGACCTGACGCACGGTTATTGCGTGCTCGTCAACCACACAGTAGAAGCACATATATTTGTCGGAGTAAGCGGAAAAATTCTTTATAGCTCCGAGATAGTTACCAATAGTAAGGTTTCCGCTGGGCTGAACACCCGAATAGGAAACGAGTTTGTCCTTAAACATAAATAAAACCTCCAAAAGCACAAAGACGTGCATTGTCATAGGATATGATATCATATAATCTTTAAATTGTCAATTGACTTTTTTTCTTTATTATGGTATCATAATAAAAGTAAAACGTTTTGAGGAGAAAAAGCTATGATAAAGCACGTTGTAATGTGGAAATTCAAGGAAGAGAATAAAGCTGAAAATCTCAAGAAGGCGAAGGAAATGCTCCTCGCTCTCCCCGCAATCATCGGTGAGCTTAAAAAGATGGAGGTCTACTTCGATATAACGGGAAGCGATATGTCTATGGATATGATGCTCGACACCGAGTTTCTCTCGGTCGAGGATATGAAGACCTATGCCGTACACCCCGAGCATTTAAAGGTATCTGCGTTTATCAGAAGCGTTATCGAGAGCCGCGTCGTTCTCGACAGTGAAATATAAATAGGATAAAGGAGAGCTTGCTATGCTTACAATTGAAAGAGTATCGGTAATGAATATTGAGAACGCCATAAGAGGTGCCCGTAATCCTATGAACAGTTGGGCTAAAATGGACAGCGAATATGACGAAAACGGTAACTATCTTCTCGGAGAGAATGACCTTGACCTTGCAAAGCGTCTCGCTCACGCTGGAAGTGACCACCGCAAATTTTTGCGTCAGATATTCGTGAGCGTTGACATAACCGCTCCGCTTTATTGGTGGAAGGAATTTGACACCTATAAGGTAGGCACCGTTGCAAACTCCTGCTCGACAATGCATAAGATTCACTCGAAGGCATTTGAGAGAGACGATTTTTCGCACGACAGACTCGACGAGGGCGGACTTCGTATGCTTGACGCTACGATTGAATATCTTGAGAGTGAGAGACAAAAATTCTGTGCCGATAAGAGCGACAGACAAAGCTGGCATAATATGATACAGATGCTCCCCTCAAGCTACAATCAGATGAGAACTGTAACGCTCAATTATGAAAATCTTATAAATATGTACTATGCGAGAAAGAGCCATAAGCTTGCCGAGTGGCACACCGTTTGCGATTGGATAGCTACACTTCCTTATGCAAATGAGCTTATCCTCATAAAAGATTGACAAAATTAAAACAAACTTTTATCTAAACTATTGACTTGACGGGTAAAAGAGTGTATAATCAAATATAAATTTATAAAAAATATTCACCCACAGTGGCGAAATAAAAAGAGAGGTTTTATTATGAACAGAGTATTCAATTTCTCGGCGGGCCCTTCCATGCTTCCTTTAGAGGTTCTCGAAAAAGCAGCATCCGAATTGGTCTGCTACGGCGAATCAGGAATGTCGGTAATGGAGATGTCCCACCGCTCTCCCGATTATGAAGCCATCATCAACGAGGCAGAGGCTATGCTTCGCCGCCTTATGAACATTCCTGACAACTACAAGGTACTTTTCCTTCAGGGCGGTGCATCTACACAGTTTGCGGCAGTTCCCATGAACCTTATCAAGAGAACGGGCAAGGCTGATTACGTTGTATCAGGTCAGTTCTCGGGCAAGGCATTCAAGGAGGCTCAGAAGCTCGGTTATGACGTTAAGTGCATAGCTACAACAAAAGAGGACAACTTCGATCACGTTCCCGTAGTTACAAAGGATATGATCCGTCCCGATGCAGCATATCTCCATATCTGCTTCAATAATACAATTTACGGTACAAAGTACGGCTACATACCCGAGACAGGAGATATTCCTCTCGTAGCTGACCTTTCTTCCTGCATTATTTCCGAGCCTATCGACGTTTCTAAGTTCGGCGTGATCTACGCAGGTGCACAGAAGAATATGGCTCCCGCAGGACTTACTCTCGTTATAGTTCGCGAGGACCTTCTTGACTATGCAGAAGAGAAGATGCCCACAATGCTCGAGTGGAAGACAATGGCTGAAAACGGTTCTATGTACAACACTCCTCCTTGCTACACTATCTATATGGCAAAGCTCGTTTACGAGTGGATCCTTTCCATCGGCGGACTTGAGGAGATGAAGGCAAGAAACGTAAAGAAGGCAGCTCTCCTTTACGACTACCTTGACAACCAGAACTACTACATCGCTCCCGTTAAGAAGGACAGCCGTTCTATGATGAACGTAACCTTCGTAACAGGTGATGCTGAGCTTGACAAGAAGTTTGCAAGCGAGGCAGGCAAGGCAGGTCTCAAGAACCTTAAGGGACACCGTTCGGTTGGCGGTATGAGAGCTTCTATCTACAACGCTATGCCTTACGAGGGCGTTGAAAAGCTCGTACAGTTTATGAAGGACTTTGCAGCGGCAAACCCCAAGAACTAATTTTTGATTAAGTAACAGAGGACAAGAAAATGAAAAATATACAGTGTCTTAACAAGATAGCCGCTGTCGGCACAGATAAGCTCGACAAGGCTGTATACAACGTTGGAACAGACGTTGAAAATCCCGATGCTATTATGGTTCGTTCGGCTGCTATGCACGATATGGAGTTCGGCAAGGAGCTTCTCGCAATCGCACGTGCAGGTGCAGGCGTAAACAATATCCCGATAGACCGTTGCTCTAAAGAGGGAATCGTTGTTTTCAATACTCCCGGAGCTAATGCTAACGGCGTTAAGGAACTCGCAATTTGTGCTCTTATGCTCGCTTCCCGTAATATCGTTGGCGGTATCGAGTGGGCAAAGACTCTCGAGGGTACTGAGGGCGTTGCAAAGGCAGTTGAGGCAGGCAAATCCAAATTTGCAGGCGTTGAGATAAAGGGTAAGACTCTCGGTGTTATCGGTCTCGGTGCTATCGGCGGTCTCGTTGCAAACGCAGCGGTAGCTCTCGGAATGAAGGTAGTTGGATGTGACCCCTTCCTCAGCGTTGAGGCAGCTTGGAACATCGACAGTCAGGTAGTTAAGGCTGCAACCTTTGACGAGGTATTCAAGGTAGCTGATTACGTAACTCTTCACGTTCCTTCAACTCCCGACACAAAGGGAATGATAAACGCAACAACTCTCGCAACTATGAAGGACGGAGTTCGCATTATCAACCTCGCCCGTGCAGACCTTGTAAATGCGGCTGACATGAAGGCGGCTCTTGAGTCCGGAAAGATGGCGGCTTACGTTACCGACTTCCCCACAGAGGACGTTCTCGGCGTACCCGGTGTAGTTGCAATTCCTCACCTTGGAGCATCTACTGCCGAGGCAGAGGACAACTGTGCAGTTATGGCGGCAGTTCAGCTTGACGATTATCTCCGTTACGGTAACATCAAGAACAGCGTAAACTTCCCGAACGTTGCAATGCCCGTAGTTGCAGGACACAAGAGAATTTGTGTTCTCCACGCAAACGTTCCCGCAGTTATCTCGGGTATTACCGCAGTCCTCTCCGAGACAGGTGCTAATATCGAGAATATGATAAATAAGTCAAAGGGCGACAATGCTTACACCCTCGTTGACTTCACAGGCGACCTTGCAGACGGTGTGGTTGAAAAGATCACATCTATCGCAGGTGTCGTAAGAGTAAGAATTATCTAAAAATAAGGGGCTGACGCCAAGCGTCAGCCCCTTGTAGTTTGTATGAAGTTCAAATTTTGCAAACCGAAGGGTTATGCCTTTAGGTAATTTATCTACCAACAAAAACAATCAAAAAATTCTATCGATTTTTATTTTTTTATCTTTCTTTTGCATCGCTTTAATTTCATAGGTGAAAAAGTACACGGCAAAAAGTGCGACAAAAACAATAAGAAATACTATAAATGCTCGGCTGACGAGCATTTTTTTTGCACTTGTCATAAGTGAGAGGAAGGCGTTTGCCTCAACGTCGTTTGCCGCTACAAGAGTTGCGTTTCCACAGAGCCTTCCGTCAATAAAAATATCAACTCCGCCAAGTGCCTCGCCATTTTTTATGGGGGCAGAATATTCATCATAAAAGAAATATGGGCGAAGCTCGATATTTTCAAGAGAATTGCTGTCGTAAGGAGCAAAGACTGTTACGTCGTCGGCAACGGTACATTTGAGCATATAAAAATCATCGTCACCGTTGCTGGTAGCAAGCTTTACGGGTATTTTCGTTACGGCGTCTCCCGCATCAATAACGTCAAGCTCTCCGTAATAATTTATCGTGTGCGAAATAACGTCGTTTGCGATAGTATAAGACAATATTTTACCGTCTTTTTCACCTGCTCCCATAACTATCAGAAGATAGGAAAGTCCATCATATTCGAATGTCGTGGCAAGACAGTTGCCGCCCTCGTCGGTGTTTCCCGCAATAAGACCTTTAGCCCTCTTGTTGTGGTAGCCTATCGCATAGAAAGAGCCTATAAGTCCGTTTCGGTTATGTACCGTAAATCCCTCGCCTCTGTTAACACCGTCTACCTTGTAGCTTGTCTCCGAGCTTATCTCAAGATAAAGAGGGTTTTTCATAGCCGCCTTTGCCACAAGCGAGGTGTCGTAAAGAGTTGTCACCGCTTTTTCATCATACCAGCCAGTAGGATTTGTGTAGTGCGTGTCACGTGCCCCAAGAGAGAGAGCCTTTTCGTTCATCTTTTCTACAAAAGCCGAAATACTACCCGAACTCGCTACCGCAAGGGCATATGCAGCATCGTTGAAGCCGCCGCATACAGTTCCGTAAAGCAGGTCTTTGTAAGTCAGAACGTCTCCTACACGCAGTCCCATACTCGTTCCGTTTTTGTTTTTGAGCATATCTCCCGTGAGAGTTATGCTCTCGTCAAGCCGTTCGCTGACAATATCTATAGCAACGAGTCCCGTCATAATTTTGGTGAGGGAGGCGGGGCATAGCACTTGTGAGTTACCTTTTGAAAAGATGACCTTGTTATGCTCGGCGTTCCATAGATAGACGACGTTAGCACCCGACACGTCGGGAAAGGCGGGAAGTGCCGACACCGAAAAGCAAAAAGGGAAGAGCAAGGCAAAAATCAGCAATAGGGATAGAAGCCCCTTTGTAGCTTTATTTCTGCGTTTCGACATCTTATTTTTTGCGAGATTCGAAATAATTTTCGATAAGTATTTTAAGAAGCTCGTCACGGCTGAGGTGGCGTATCATTCCGCGAGCACCGAGATGGTCGGGAATATAAGTGGGGTCCTCGGTCATAATATATCCCGCGATCTGACGCACGGGGTCATACCCCTTCGTCTTTATAGCCTCGTAAACTGTATCGAGTATAACGTCGGCATTAGCCTTATTTTCACTCATATAAAATTCTCCTTTTTAAAGAAAATATATCACTACTCTAATTATACTATAAAACTTAAATTATGGCAACCGTTTTCTTGACAAAAGTCTTAATATATATTATAATATAATATTATACGGAAATAGACGGGAACAAAGAGGAATAGCGTGGAAAATATCGAAAAAAAGCCCTACGAAAGATTTTCTGGGCAAATAAAATATATCGAAAAAGTAAAGAATGATAACGATGCCACCTTTGCCGAGAGAGGTGAGAGAAGACGTGCCTTTGTCGTTACCTTTGGCTGTCAGCAAAACGAGGCAGACGGTGAGAAAATGAAGGGACTCGCTCTTGCGATGGGATATGACCTGACACAAGAGGTGAGCGAAGCGTCTCTCATACTCGTAAACACCTGTGCTATTCGTGAGCACGCAGAGAAGAGAGCACTGTCTATCATCGGTCAGTACAAGCACTTAAAACAGAAAAATCCCGAGCTCATAATCGGTATTTCTGGCTGTATGGTAACGCAGGAGCATAGAGAATACGAGATAAAGCACAGCTACCCATACGTCGATTTTATCGTGGGAACGTCGGCATTTCACCGCATTCCCGAGCTTATTTACGAGAGACGTGCCCGTGACAAGAGGCAATTTTGCCGTGAGGACGAGTATGCCGTTGTTGAGGGAATGCCTATAAAGCGAGACAGCACCTACCGTGCGTGGGTGTCGGTAATGTACGGCTGTAACAATTTCTGCTCGTACTGTATCGTGCCTTACGTCAGAGGCCGCGAGAGAAGCAGACAGAAACAAGAGGTCTTACGCGAGGTTGAGGAGCTTGTGAGGGCGGGATATAAGGATATAACCCTGCTTGGACAAAACGTAAACTCATACGGCAAGGACCTTCGTGCTGACTACGATTTTGCGGATTTGCTTTCCGAGCTTGATAAAATTGAGGGTGACTACACCCTTCACTTTATGACGAGTCACCCGAAGGACGCCACCAAAAAGCTTATCGACGTTATGGCAAAAGGAAAGCATATTGCAAAGCATTTTCACTTGCCTATGCAGTCGGGAAGTGACAGGGTGCTCTCTGCTATGAACCGCAGATACGATTTTGAGAAATATATCGGCATTGTCGATTATATAAGAGAAAAAATGCCCACGGCAACGCTTTCTTCGGATATCATCGTCGGTTTTCCGGGTGAGAGTGACGAGGATTTCGAGGCAACGCTTTCGGCTCTTCACCGAGCGAGATTCGATATGATATATTCCTTCATCTACTCACCGCGAAAGGGAACGCCCGCCGCCGAGATGGATACGCAGATACCCGACAAGATAAAGAGCGAGCGATTTGACAGACTCCTTGAAACTCAAAACGGCATAGCCCTTGAGGCTAACAAAAAGCTCGAGGGGCAGACGCTTCGCGTGCTTTGTGACGGAAGAAGCAAAAACAACAGCGAGATGTTTACAGGTCGTACCGAGGGAAACAAGATAGTTTTCTTTGACGGCACAGACAGTGACGAGGGCAAATTTATAGATATTTTCATTGAGCGAGGCGAGACCTTTGCTCTTTGGGGAAGAAAAGCTTGATTTAGAAAAAAGAAAAGAGGTAAATAAAATGGAAATTTTTGAACTTGCAGCAGAGCTTGGTAAAGCACTCAAGGCAGACGAGAGACTCGTAAAGCTCGAGGAAGCAAAAAAGGCGTACGAGGAGAACAAAACTCTCCAGAGAAATATAGTAGAGTTTGACGTTCAGCAAAAGGCACTCCAGCAGGAGATGATAAAGCCCGAGAAGGACACCATCTTTATCGAGGTGATTCAAAAGAGAATCGACGAGCTTTACAAGATGATAACCGAGGACGCAGACTTTGTGGCTCTCAACGAGGCACAGGCAGTAGTAAACGAGCTTATGAACTCGGTAAACAGCACCATCACCTACAACATTACAGGCGAGCTTCCCTCGTCCTGCACACACGATTGCTCGAGCTGCGGCGGCTGCCACTAATTATTACTAAATCATTGAAAGTGAGGATATCTCTATGACTCCGATGATGGAGCAATATTTTGAGATAAAAAACCAATATAAAGATCATCTGCTTTTCTACCGTCTTGGCGACTTTTACGAGATGTTCTTTGACGATGCGATACTTGCCTCGCGTGAGCTTGGACTAACACTTACAGGCAGAGATTGCGGAGAGGCAGAGAGAGCTCCTATGTGCGGTGTACCCTTCCACAGTGCAGAGGGATATATCGGAGAGCTTATTGAGAAGGGCTACAAGGTAGCTATCTGTGAGCAGACCGAGGACCCCGCACTCGCAAAGGGACTTGTAAGACGCGAGGTAGTGAGAATAATAACTCCCGGTACTATAATCGAAAACGGACTACTCAGCGAAAAGACTAATAATTATCTCGCTTCGGTCTATATGACTGATTTTAACTGCGGTGTTGCCTTTGCCGACATTTCAACTGGCGTTGTATATGCAACCTCCCTTTCGGGCACAACTCTTTTTAATAAGCTTTTAAACGAGCTTGGCACCTTCCGTCCGAGCGAGGTAATAGCAAACGTGCCGCCTGCTAATATCGGTAGCCTTGAGAGCTTCGTTTCAGAGCGGATCGGTGCTATGCTTACCCGTCCCGAGCTTATAAAATTCGATTACGATAACGCAAAGGAGCTTGTAAGAGAGCAGTTTTCATCAAAGGCTGATGAAAACGTTACCGAGGACAGAGCACTCACCTCGGCTCTCGGTGCGTTGCTTTCTTATATAGCGGAGACACAAAAGACCGATATTTCCTACATCAACGACCTGAACGTCTACTCTGACGGACAGCATCTTGAAATGGATATTAACACGAGAAGAAACCTTGAGCTTGTAGAGACTATGCGTTCTAAGGAAAAGAAGGGAACTCTTCTTTGGGTGCTTGACAAAACCAAGACTGCCCCCGGAGCGAGACTCCTTCGCAACTGGGTGGAGCACCCCCTTGTCAGCTCCTCGAAGATAGCAAAGAGACAGCGAGCTGTCAGCGAGCTTGCAGGAGACTTTATGCTCCGCGAGGAGATAGGCGACCTTTTTTCGGGTGTGCTTGACCTTGAAAGACTTATTGCAAGAACTGTCTACGGTACGGCAAACGCAAAGGACCTTCGTGCTATAAGAAATTCTATTTCTATCCTTCCCGAGCTTAAGGGCATTCTTGAGAGATGCCTTAGTGACGAGCTTTCGGGTATTTGTAAAAGCATAGATACGCTTGAAGATATTTTCTCAAAGATAGATGCCGCAATTTGCGAGGAGCCGCCCTTCTCGACGAGAGAGGGTGGAATTATAGCCGAGGGCTATAACGCTGACGTAGACCGCCTTCGCTCTATAATGAAGGACGGTAAGAGCTATATCGAGCAAATTGCCGAGAGCGAGAAGGAACGCACGGGTATAAAGACGCTTAAGGTTGGCTACAACAAGGTCTTTGGATATTACATAGAGGTATCAAAATCCTACGTAAACGAAGTTCCCGACCACTATATCCGCAAGCAGACGCTTACAAACGGCGAGAGATATATCACGCAGGAGCTAAAGGATATGGAAGCTACTATTCTCGGAGCGGCAGACAAGGTATGCTCGCTTGAATACGAGCTTTTCTCCGAGGTTCGCGACTATGTGGCAAAGAACAGTGCAAGAGTGCAGAGAGCGGCAACGCTTATCTCAACCGTTGACGCGTATCTCAGCCTTGCAAACGTAGCGGTAAAGAACAATTACGTCTGCCCCGAGGTCGACGACAGCGACGTCATCGACATCAAGGACGGCAGACACCCCGTTGTCGAGCAGTTCGTGAGCGACAGCTATTTCGTTCCAAACGATGCACTTCTCGATACCGACAGAAACCGCCTTATGCTTATAACAGGTCCCAATATGGCGGGTAAATCGACTTATATGAGGCAGATAGCCGAAATCGTTGTAATGGCACAGATAGGCTCGTTCGTTCCCGCTAAAGAGGCGAGAATAGGCGTTGTCGATAAGCTCTTTACAAGAGTGGGAGCATCTGACGACCTCGCGTCAGGTCAGTCGACCTTTATGCTCGAGATGAACGAGGTTGCTTACATTCTCGCAAATGCGACAAAGCGTAGTCTTATCATATACGACGAGGTTGGACGAGGCACGTCAACCTTTGACGGAATGAGCATTGCACGTGCTATCGTTGAGTACACGCACAGCAAGAAGATAGGTGCAAAGACTCTCTTTGCAACCCACTATCACGAGCTTACAGTCCTTGAGGACGAGCTTGAGGGTGTTGTAAACTACAATATTGCCGCTAAAAAGAGGGGGGACAACATTACCTTCCTCAGAAAAATAATAAGAGGCTCGACCGATGACAGCTACGGTATTGAGGTAGCAAAGCTTGCGGGCGTGCCGAATGAGGTAATCAAGAGAGCGAGAGAAGTGCTTGCCTCGGTTGAGAAGACCGCAAAGGCAATCAAGAGCACCGACAAGGCAGAAGAGGTCAAGGACGACACCCTTATCACTATGGACGATTTTGTAAACGACCAAGTCATAGAGGAGCTTCGTGCCGTTGACTTGAATACACTTTCGCCTTATGAGGCTATGAGCTTTTTGTTCTCGCTTAAAAAGAGACTTAAATAACCGATAAATTACCTAAAGGTAGAAACCTTCGGTTTGCAAAATTTGAATATCAAACAAATAATAAACAAGAGAGGAGGATTTTCCACTATGGGAAAGATAAACGTACTGTCGTTTGAGGTAGCCAACCTTATAGCCGCAGGAGAGGTCGTTGACAGACCTGCTTCTGTCGTTAAGGAGCTTATGGAAAACGCAATAGACTCGGGTGCTGATCGCATAACTGTCGAAATACAGCACGGCGGCGTTACCTTTATTGGTGTTACCGATAATGGCTGCGGAATGGAAGCCGAGGACCTTCCCGTAGCTATAAGACGTCACGCCACGAGTAAGATTCGCGAGGCGAGTGACCTCGACGGAATTTCCACTCTCGGTTTTCGCGGCGAGGCACTTGCGGCAATAGCATCGGTCTCGCATATGCGAATCATATCAAAGCCAAGAGGAGCTGATGTTGGAGCTATGCTCGAGGCTGATTGCGGAAATATTATCAGTGTGAGTGAGAGAGGAGCATCCGAGGGAACGAGAGTTATTGTCGAAAATCTATTTGCAAACGTTCCCGCAAGAAGAAAATTCTTGAAAAAGGACGCCACCGAGGCTATGGCGGTTGCCGCCTACGTCGAAAAGATAGCTCTTTCCCGCCCCGATATAGCCTTCCGCCTTATAATTGACGGTACCGCGAAGCTCGACACAGTTGGCGACGGCAACCTCAAAAACACTATATATGCTGTCTTTGGACGTGATTTTGCTTCCAAGCTTATACCTACCGATATGACGCTTGACTCGGTAAAGGTCAGCGGCTTTATCGGTCGAAGCGACAACGTAAGAGCTAACAGAAATTATCAAAACTTCTTTATAAACGGAAGATACATAAAGAGCAAGACCGCGTGTGCGGCAATCGAGCAGGCATATACGTCATATATCCCGCCCGAAAAATTCCCGTGCTGTGTTTTGCGTATAGACATAAATCCCGCAGCGGTCGACGTAAACGTTCACCCTGCAAAGCTCGAGGTCAAGTTCTCTAACGAGAGACTCGTATTTGAGGCGGTCTATTATGCGGTTCGAAACGCACTTGAGGCAAACATAACACGCCCGTCAATTGATACCTCATCGGTTTGGGCTCCACCAAAAAAGGTGAGCGAGATGACCTCGCCCGTTGACGAGAAGCGAGAGAGCCTTGAAAAAAGACAGGTGAGTGTTCCGCTTTACACAAAGTCCGAGCCGAAGCCTGCCGAAAAGCCAAAAACAAGCGGTGGCTTTGAGCATCTTACGGCAGAGGAATACGTAAGACAGTATGTGGCACAAAATGCGGCAAGGTCAACACCCACACAAAAGCCCCAAGGTGCCGTCAACACTCCCGAATTAAAGGTAGTGACTCCGCCTCCCGTTAAGGAAGAGCCAAAGGTACAAACGGTCGCACCTAAAATCGTGGAGACGAAAATTTACGAGCAAGTAAAGCCCGCTCCCTCAGGTTCTGTGGAAAACTCCGCACCCAAATCGCTTGAATACAGAATCGTCGGTGAGGTCTTTAATTCCTACGTAATCGTCGAGAAGGGCGACACGATGCTCCTTATCGATAAGCACGCAGCACATGAGCGTATAATTTTCGAGAAACTCAAAAAGAGTATGAAGGAAGCGACAATTACCTCGCAGATGCTTATGATTCCTATTGAGGTTATGATGACCTCGGCTGAGATACGCAGCCTTGAAGAATTTAAGGCGGACATCGAGGCGGTCGGCTTTGAGGTAAGCTTTGGACAGAACACCGTCAGCGTCAGTGCAATTCCCGAGGGAATTGAGATGGCGGCAGTTGAGGATATGCTTATAACTATGGCAGACAGAATGAAGGAAGGCACGGGAAGTGCCCGTCTTACAAGAGATATAATTTTTGAGAAAGCACTTTATCAGGCGTCCTGCAAGGCAGCAATCAAGGCGGGCAGGGAATATGCCCCCGAGCAGATAAAATGGATAGTAGATAAGCTTATGGAGCTGCCCGACATTACCTTCTGCCCTCACGGCAGACCTGTTGCTATGGAAATGAAGCACAGACAGCTTGATAAACAGTTTGAAAGATGCTAAAGGAAGGATAAATACTAAAATATGTTCGAGTTACTTTGTACCGATGGAAGAGCACGCAGAGGTGTTTTCCATACCGTTCACGGAGATATACAAACTCCCGTATTTATGAACGTGGGCACCTGTGCCGCAATCAAGGGCGGCGTTTCCTCGCGTGAGCTTATCGACCTTGACTGTCAGGTGGAGCTTTCAAATACCTACCACCTTCACATTCGCCCCGGTGACAAGCTCATATATGAGATGGGCGGACTTCATAGATTTATGAACTGGGAACGCCCAATACTTACCGATAGCGGCGGATTTCAGGTATTTTCACTCTCTCAGTTGCGTAAAATAACCGAAGAGGGAGTAAAGTTTGCCTCCCACGTTGACGGAAAGCGTATATTTATGGGCCCTGAGGAGAGTATGCAGATACAGTCGAACCTTGCTTCGACTATTGCAATGGCTTTTGACGAGTGCGTTGAAAATCCCGCACCCTACGATTACGTAAAGCAGTCGAGCGAAAGAACTACAAGGTGGCTCGTTCGTTGCAAAAAGGAGATGGAAAGACTTAATTCCTTGCCCGAGACGATAAACAAAAAGCAGATGCTTTTCGGTATAAATCAGGGAGGTACTTACGAGGACCTTCGTATTGCACATATGAAGGCGATTGCCGAGCTTGACCTTGACGGATACGCAATAGGCGGTCTTGCAGTGGGCGAGGCTACCGAGGATATGTATCGCATAATCGATGCGGTAGAGCCCTATATGCCCAAGAATAAGCCGAGATACCTTATGGGAGTCGGTACACCCTGTAACATTCTTGAGGCGGTGCATCTCGGAGTTGATTTCTTCGACTGCGTAATGCCGAGCCGTAATGCCCGTCACGGCAACCTCTTTACATGGCATGGCAAGATGAATCTTATGAATGAGAAGTACGCCAAGGACCCCCGTCCCTTTGACGAGAACTGTGGTTGTCCCGCTTGCCGTAATTACAGCCGTTCCTATATTCGTCATCTTATAAAGGCGAAGGAATCGCTCGGTATGAGACTTGCCGTTGCACACAACCTCTATTTCTATAACAATCTCACAAGAAAGATTCGCGAGGCACTTGACGGCGGCTACTTCGAGAGCTTCTATCAAAAATATAGAAACATTCTTGGCGAGCGTTCGCAGGACTAAGGTATAAATTACCTAAAGGTAGAAACCTTCGATTTGCAAGATTTGAAATATATTTAAAGGGTAAACAAATGATAATAAATGAAAAAATAATTCCCGAGGTACTTGCAGTTGCAATGTCGGGCGGAGCAGATTTTGCCGAAATTTTTGCTCAGCGTTCGAGAACTAACAGCATAAATTATCTCGGCGGGAAAATTGATAACATCAGCGACAACGTTATAAGCGGTGTTGGAGTAAGAGCCTTCATCGGTACGAAGACGGTATATGCTTCAACCACCGACATAAGCCGCGAGGGACTTCTCAGGTGTGCCGAGAGTGTTGCGGCAGCTATGGGCGAAAGCAGAAAAACGGCACTTTCAAATATTGTGCTTACTCCCACAGCGGTAAATAATGCTCACACGGTAAAGACCTATCCTTCAGACGTTGAAACAAAAGTTAAAGCGGACATACTCCGCTCTGCCTGCTCCGCGGCAAAGGAGTACGACTCTCTTATTTCGCAGTGTACGGGAACTTATCTTGACGTTGACCGCACGATACTTGTGGCAAACACCGAAGGATTACTCGTTACCGACAGAAAGATAAGAACTCGTCTTATCGTTAGTGCTGTTGCCTCACGTGACGGTGAAAATCAGTCGGGAATGTGCGGTCCGGGTGCAGGAATGGGTATGGAGTTTTTTGATACCATATCTCCCGAAGAGACCGGTAAACACGCCGCACGTCAGGCAATTACCAATCTTAAGGCTGACTACTGTCCCGCAGGACAGATGACGGTAGCCATAGAGAACGGATTTGGCGGAGTTATATTCCACGAGGCTTGCGGTCACTCTCTTGAGGCAACTCAGGTAGGCGTCGGAATGAGTGAGATGTGCGGAAAGCTCGGTCAAAAAATCGCTAACGAAAAGATAACGGCGATTGACGACGGAACTATCGTTAATGGCTGGGGCTCGTCTAATATCGATGATGAGGGCAATCCCACACAGCGTAACGTTCTGATTGAAAACGGAATTTTAAAGAATTATATGATAGACAGGCTCGGTTCAAGACGAATGGGAATGCCTATGACGGGCAACAGCCGCCGTCAGAACTACGGCTTTGAGCCTACCTCGAGAATGACCAACACCTTTATCGACAACGGTTCCGACAAGAACGAGGACATTATCGCCTCTATCGAGTACGGACTTTACGCAAAGGAAATGGGCGGTGGCTCGGTAAATCCGCTGACGGGTGCATTCAATTTTGCCGTTAAAGAGGGCTATATTGTCAGAAACGGAAAAATATGCGAGCCTGTAAGAGGGGCATCACTTATCGGAACGGGCTCTCAGATACTCGAGGATATCGATATGGTTGGACAAAATCTTGCAACGGGACAGGGAATGTGTGGCTCGTCGAGCGGAAACGTGCCCACCGACGTCGGTCAGCCCCTTATCCGTGTTAGCAAGATAACCGTTGGCGGAAGATAAGGCAGGTGTAAGTATGAATTTTGAAAAAGCAAGAGAAATTCTTATTTCTGCGGCAAAGGCGGCAGAACTTACAGAATACGAGATATATTATATACAAAGCGAAAGTGTGGCTGCAGAAACACTTAAGGACGAGATTTCTTCCTTTTCAAGCAGTGTTGAGGGCGGAATAAGCTTTCGCTGTATATCGAACGGAAAAATGGGATATGCCTCAAGTGAGCTTTTCGAGAAAGAAGAAATGGAAGCGCTTGTAAAAAGAGCAATTTCAAATGCCGAGAATATGGACGGTGATGACGTTCCCGAAATATTCAGAGGCTCCGAAAGCTATCCCAAGCCCACTCACAAGGCTCCCGCTGATATTTCGGCGGCAACTCTTAAGGAAGTGGCACTTGAACTTCAGAAAAAGACCTACGGTGAGAGTGAGTACGTTGCCGACGGCACACAAAGCGGAGCTTTCGTGTCAAAGATGGACGTAGCACTTTCAAATTCCTACGGACTTGAGCTTCGCAATACACTCGGAACGTGTGGCTCATACGTTCAGGCTGTTATCAACCGCAACGGTGAAGCGGAGAGCGAGTTTAAGCTTTGTGAGGGCTTTGAGGGCGAAAAATATGACTCTATGAGTAAAAGAGCAGTAGAGGGTGCACTCGAAAAGCTTGGTGCGACCGAGGTGGATTCGGGAAAATACGATATAGTTTTCTCTGCAAAAGAGATGAAGAGTATGCTTTCTACCTTTTCTTCTGTTTTTTCGGGGAAAATGGCACACGAGGGACTCTCACTCCTTGCAGGTAAGGTTGGAGAGAAAATTGCGGCAGACTGTATCACAATAGTTGACGATCCTATGCGAGAGGGAAGTTCGATGCAGACTTCGTTTGACGGAGAGGGAGTAGCGACTTATAGAAAGAACGTAATCGAGAACGGAGTTCTCAAAACTCTCCTTTACGATCTCGCCACCGCCAAGAAGGTGGGCGTTGTGTCAACGGGTAACGGACACAGAGGCTCTTATACAAGCCCCGTTTCGATTGCCCCCTATAACTTCTATATAAAGGGCGGAGAAAAGACACGTGAGGAGCTTATGGCAGGAGTAGAAAAGGGAATATATATAACCGAGCTTAAGGGACTTCACGCAGGTGCAAACGCCGTCACGGGAGATTTTTCCATTGAGAGTGCGGGATTTTTGATAGAAAACGGAAAATTGGGACGTGCGGTAAAATCCTTTACCGTTGCAGGTAACTTCTTTGAGATGCTTCGCTCGATTGAGGATATTTCAAGTAACGTTGACTTCTCGTTTGGTTCTCTCACCTCCTTCGGTTCTCCCGATGCACTTGTAAGAAATATGAGCGTTGCAGGAAAATAAATATTTTCCACTCATTAAATAACATTAGAGATTTCATAAAATTTGTTGAAAGTTTTATGAAATCTCTTTTTTTATAAAAATGTTTATAAAAAAGCTCAGTTCTTTTACAAGATTTTGTGATTACATTGATTTTTTTGCAATATAATGATATAATAACAATGGAGTATTATATCAAGGAGTTCTCAATTTATGAAGTTTATGGATTTTTGTGCGGGTATAGGCGGGGGCAGATTAGGACTTGAAAAGAATAATCTTCAATGTGTTGCACATAGTGAAATAGATATGATTCCTAACTATACATATAGGTTGTTTTTTGGAGAAGAAGAAAAAAACTATGGCGATTTAATGCGTATTGACACAAAAACACTACCGGATTTTGATGTTTTAATTGGTGGATTTCCTTGCCAAACTTTTAGCATTGTTGGAAAAAGAGCTGGCTTTGAAGATAGTAGAGGTCAAATAATTTATGGGTTAATTAAAATATTGGTTGAAAAAGATATACCATATTTTATTTTGGAAAATGTAAAAGGCTTAGTCAATCATAATAAGGGGGAAACGTTAAAGGTTATATTAGAAGAACTTTCGAGGATTGGTTATTATGTTGATTACAAAGTTCTTAACTCGGAAAAATACGGTGTTCCTCAGCTTAGGGAAAGAATATATTTTGTCGGTGTAAAAAAAGAGTTGTTGAAAAAGCCTTTTGAATGGCCCAAACCGACAGATACTCCCAACTTACAAGATTATTTGATAGATACAGATAACGATATTTTGGATTTCAACAATCCCACTTGGCAGAAATACATCAACAACAAATACAACAAAGGAAGGTTCAATTTTGAAGAACTTTTAAAAGAGGATTATTTGGTGTTGGATTGGAGACAGAGTGATTTAAGGATATATAGAGGCAAAACTCCAACGTTAAGAACCGGTAGACACGGAATATTGTACGTAAAGAATGGTAAATTAAAAAAATTGAGCGGTTATGAGGGATTGCTGTTGCAGGGTTTCCCCAAAGAATTGGCAAACAAAGCTAAAAATGCAAAAATCAATAGTAACAAACTTTTGTCACAAGCAGGTAACGCTATGACGGTCTCGGTTATAGAAGCGATAGGGAAATCACTTTTGGAGTGTATATAAGGAGAGAAAAAATGGAAGATTTGGTTTTAAGAGGATCGAAAACCGCAAAGAATGGTTTTAAAAATGAAAAGGAAGTAGCAGATAAGTTTAATCATTGGAAGACAGATGCAGAAGCAAAACAATGGTTAGTTATTATGAAGTATGATTTGAATGAAATTGAATACGTAAAGGCAGTTGTTTTGAGCGGTTATAAAGCAGACATAAATGTTCAAGTTCAAATCAAATTAAAAGATACGGTTGATACAGAGAATATACAAGTAAAATTAGTAAGTAGTGAAAAAGGATTTAATCAAGTTGATAAGAGGTGGTTATCTCATTATAAGGAGCTTTGGAATATACCGAATAATGTTTATGAGATATTAGAGTATTTTACCGGTGAAAAACCGCCTTATAAGGCAAACACAAAAGACCAGAGAAGAATGTTTTTAAGTGAAATGGAGCTTGAAAAACAATATACCGTTATAGAATGGTTTAAACAGAATAAAACTTTGATATTAAGTGATATCATTAAAGGAAGAGGACAATTTTCTGCCGAGTGGGTTTTAGTTGTGCAAAAGGCAGAAGCAAACAGCAGATGGGAATTGAAAAACATAAACGAAGTTCTACAGCATTATGCTGTTGGAGAAGTTGGAATATCTCCAAGAGGAAGTATTATGTTGGGCGGTGTTTTGATACAAAGAAAAGGTGGAGACGGTGGCAGAGACACTGCAAAAATGTTGCAGTTTAAATTAGATCCCACAAGTTTATTTGATTGATATTATACATAGGTTACGATATCTTAATAAAACACGTCTTATCGAAAATGGTCAAAGGAAGTTTGTTTATTACTTGACAATCTTGCTTTAATGTGGTAAAATTATAAATTGTTAGATATTTCGACTTTGAAAGGACTAAAAAAGATGAATAATACCGAAAAAACGATGGACAAAATAGTCGCTCTTTGTAAAGGACGCGGATTTATTTTCCCCGGTTCCGAGATATATGGCGGACTTGCAAACTCTTGGGACTACGGTCCTCTTGGCGTTGAATTTAAGAACAACGTTAAGCGTGCTTGGTGGAAAAAGTTTGTTCAGGAGTGCAAATATAACGTAGGACTTGACTCCGCAATCATTATGAATCCCGAAACTTGGGTTGCTTCGGGACACGTTGGCGGCTTCTCCGATCCTCTTATGGACTGTAAGTCCTGTAAGACACGTCACCGTGCGGATAAGCTTATCGAGGAGTATGCTTTTGCGAACGGCCTTGACGATAACCCTGCAGGCTGGACGTTTGACGAGATGTCGGCATACATCAAGGAAAAGGGAATTGCTTGTCCCGATTGCGGAAGCACCGACTTTGCTGATATAAAGAAGTTTAACCTTATGTTTAAGACCTATCAGGGCGTTACCGAGGACTCTACCACAGAGCTCTATCTCCGCCCCGAGACAGCACAGGGTATCTTTGTTGATTTCCCAAGCATTCAGCGTTCGTCCCGTAAAAAGCTTCCTTTCGGCGTTTGCCAGATAGGTAAGTCTTTCCGTAACGAGATTACTCCCGGTAACTTCACCTTCCGTACACGTGAGTTTGAGCAGATGGAGCTTGAGTTCTTCTGCAAGCCCGGAACCGACCTTGAGTGGTTCAACTTCTGGAAGAATTACTGCCACCAGTGGTTGCTCGACCTCGGTATGAGAGACGAGAATCTTCGTCTTCGTGACCACAGCCCCGAGGAGCTTTGCTTCTATTCAAAGGCTACTACCGACTTCGAGTTCCTCTTCCCGTTCGGTTGGGGCGAGCTTTGGGGTGTTGCTGACAGAACCGATTATGACCTTTCTCAGCACGCAAAGCAGAGCGGTAAGGATATGATGTACTTCGACCAGGAAACAAACGAGAAATATACACCTTACGTTGTCGAGCCCTCGCTCGGTGCTGACCGTGTAGCTCTCGCATTCCTCGTTGATGCTTATGACGAAGAGGTAATTGACGCAGAGAAGAATGACGTAAGAGTAGTTCTTCACCTTCATCCTGCTCTTGCTCCCTTTAAGGCAGCAGTGCTTCCTCTCTCTAAGAAGCTCTCCGAGAAGGCAGGAGAGGTTTACGATGAGCTTGCAAAGTACTTCAACGTTGACTTTGACGAGGCAGGCTCTATCGGTAAGAGATACCGCCGTCAGGACGAAATAGGTACTCCTCTTTGCATCACCTACGACTTCGACTCTGAGGTTGACGGTTGCGTAACGGTACGTGACAGAGACACTATGGAGCAGGTTCGAATTCCCGTAAGTGAGCTTAAGGCTTATATCGAAAAGGCAATTTTCTTCTAATAATATAAAATAAAAATACAAGGGAGAACATTTTATTCGTTCTCCCCTGTATTTATAAAATGACGTTTTAAGAAAAAGGAAAATAAAATGGAAATACTTTCAAAAATATACGGAGCGATACTCTACTTTTTTACGGGAGCACTTTTCAAAATTCCGCTTGGTAACGATTCAACGCTTGATATATCTCTTATGATACTCTTGCTTGTTCCCGCAGGAATTTATTTTATGATAAGAACGAGATTCGTACCTGTGAGAATGTTTCCCGAAATGCTCCGTATCTCAGTCGAGAAGAATGATAAGGGGCATGGCGGTGCTATTTCGGGCGTTCAGGCACTTATCGTTTCAACGGCAACGAGAGTTGGAATGGGAAATCTCGTAGGAGTTGTAGCCGCAGTTTCAATGGGCGGTGCGGGTGCTGTTTTCTGGATGTGGGTAATGGCAATAATCGGCTCGTCAATGGCGTTTGTCGAGGCAACCTTAGCCCAGATACATAAAGAGAGAGATCCCCTTTACGGAGGATACCGTGGTGGCCCCGCATACTATATGCACAAGAGATTTGCAGGCGGAAAAAAGAAGAGCATTATGGCAATACTTTTCGCACTTTCGGGACTTATCTGCTGGTGTGCGATAAGCCAGGTGTCGAGCAACTCTGTAACAACAATGTTCGAGTCGGCATTTTCCTTTGAGATACCGAGAGTTGCAACCGTTTCGGTACTCGTTATAATTGCGGCATTCATCGTGCTTCGTAAGAATACCACCGTCAAGGTGCTTGACGTTATGGTTCCCGTTATGGCGGTTGCTTATTTTGCACTCACTATTTTTGTGATGATAAAGAACGCAGGCGTGCTTCCCTCGGTGTTCAAGAGAGTTTTCGAAGAAGCCTTTGGAATAAGACAGATAGCAGGCGGTGGAATCGGTGCGGTAATTATGTGCGGTGTGCAGCGTGGATTATTCTCGAACGAGGCAGGCTCTGGCTCAGCTCCCTGTGCGGCAGCGGCAGCTGACGTGTCTCACCCCGCAAAAGCAGGACTTTTCCAGACGCTCGGTGTACTTATAGACACCCTCGTTATTTGTACTTGTACGGCAATGCTTCTCTTGACAGTTCCCGAAAACATTTCGGCGGGACTTGAGGGAATGGGACTTCTCAATGTCGCTATGGAGTATCATTTTGGCAAGGTAGGCGTTGTGTTTATCGCTCTCGTGCTTTTGTTATTCAGCTTTTCCACCTTCCTTGGCATACTTTTCTATGCCCGTCCCAACGTTGCATACGTATTTGGAGACACTTGGACCTCGCAGACGGTCTATAAGGTGATAGCCCTTGCGATGTTCTTTGTGGGCGGAATAATGGACCCCAACTTCGTATGGGATTTTGCTGACATCGGTATAGGTCTTATGACGGTATTCAATATTGTCGCAATAATAGTTATGGCAAAAGAGGCACTTAACGCACTTGACGATTATACGGTGCTCGTAAAGCAAAGAAAAAAACAAGAATAAATAAACAAAAATAGGAGCTAAGGCTGTGCCTTAGCTCCTTTGTTTTTTTGATTTTAGTGACCGACATCGTCCTCGTCACCGTTAGAAACGCTGCCGTCTCTGTCGTAGTGGTCAAAGTTGTCGTCGGGTTCTTTATTTTCTTTTTCGCGACGCTCAGTCGCCTCTTTCTCACGACGCTCCTTTTCTTTCTCTTCGCGGAGTCTTTCGTCGTTTTCTTCACGGCTGCGTCTCTTCTTAGCCTCGGTCATTTCCTCGAGGTACTCAAACGTGACCTCACCGTCCATAGCCGCCTTGAACTGCTCGCCGTCCATGATCTCGTGCTTTAAAAGGAACTCTGACACGAAGTGAAGCTTGTCAAGGTTAGCTCTGAGAATTTCCTTAGCCTTGTTATAAGACTCGGTAATGATATTGTGGATCTCGGAGTCGATCTTAGCAGCAACCTCTTCGGAGTAATCCTGAGCACTCGAGAAATCCTTGCCGAGAAATACCTCGCTGTGTCCGGTGCCGAAAGAGCGGGGACCGAGAATATCGCTCATACCGAGCTGAGTAACCATCTTCTTGGCAATATCGGTAGCACGCTGAATATCGTTCGATGCACCGCCCGAAATATCACCGAAAATAATTTCCTCTGCCGCACGTCCGCCGAGAAGCATAGAGATCTTTTCCTTAAGCTCGTTCTTATATACGCTGTAACGGTCCTCTGTCGGGGGATTGAGCGTATATCCAAGAGCATTTCCGCTCGGGATAATGGAGATCTGCTGAACGGGGTCCTGCGTGGGAAGAAGGTGTGCGAGAATTGCGTGTCCTGCCTCGTGATAAGCGGTCTTGCGAAGCTCGCTTTCCTTGTGATTCTTGACCTTCTTCTTTGGGCCTGCAATAACCTTGATAAAGGCGTCCTCAATGTCTTCCATACCTATAAGAGACTTCTTTCTGCGAGCTGCAAGAAGAGCTGCCTCGTTAAGAAGGTTTGCAAGGTCAGCACCCGTAAAGCCTGCAGTTGTCTTCGCAACCTTGGCGAAATCAACCGACTTCTCGAAGGGTTTGTTTCTTGCGTGAACGTGAAGAATTTCCTCACGTCCCTTAATATCGGGATAATTTACAGTGATCTGTCTGTCAAAACGACCGGGGCGGAGAAGTGCCGGGTCGAGAATATCGGGACGGTTCGTAGCGGCTATAACGATTATACCCTCGTGAGAGCCGAATCCGTCCATCTCAACGAGAAGCTGGTTGAGTGTCTGCTCACGCTCATCGTGACCGCCGCCGAGACCTGCTCCTCTGTGACGGCCAACTGCGTCGATCTCATCAATAAATACGATAGAGGCGGGAGCTTTTCTTGCGGTCTCGAAAAGGTCGCGGACACGCGAAGCACCGACACCGACGTACATTTCAACGAAATCCGAGCCCGAGATAGAGAAGAAGGGAACACCCGCTTCTCCTGCAACTGCCTTCGCAAGTAAGGTCTTACCTGTTCCGGGAGGGCCCATAAGAAGTACACCGTGAGGTATCTTTGCACCGAGCTTTGAGAATTTTGTGGGATCCTTCAGATATTCGACCACCTCTTCAAGCTCTGCTTTTTCTTCGTCAGCACCTGCAACGTCGGAGAAAAGCACCTTTTTTGCATCGGAATCGGGAGTTTTTACTCTCGCCTTGCCGAAGTTTGCGAACTTGCCGCCCGCACCGCCGCTTTTGCCTCCGTTCATCTGATTCATAACGAAGAACCAGAAAACGATAACAAGAATGATTATTATAATGAAGGGAAGATAAGATACCCACCAAGGCGTTTCGGCATCGGGTATAATATCGTACGTGGTGAGATTTTTGTTTGAAACACCGTCCTCGCCGCCGAGATAATATTTTTCAAGGCTCTGGAGAAGGGGATATCCCGCGAGTTGATAGCCTACAGTACTTTCGCTGTTTGCTATTTTATTGCCGTTTTCATCAAACTTTGCGACCTTCATCGTGATAAACATATTTTCATCGACCGTGAAGCTCACTACCTCATCGTTTTTAAAGTAGTCGACAACGTCGCTGTACGTCAAGGCTTCTTCCTCGTGTGAGCCAAACACAAACGACACCGCGACTATTATGCCTACAATGAGCACGGCATAAAAGGCAAGTGTTTTTATATGATTCTTTTTCATCTGTTCCTCCGTAAAATAACGTAACTTTAGCCGTTACTTTTCATAAACCTCACGCTTGAGAATACCCACGTAAGGAAGATTTCTGTATTTCTCGTTATAATCGAGACCGAAGCCGACAACAAACTCGTCAGGAATTACCTTGCCGAAATAGTCGGGCTTGAAATCAACCGTACGTCTTGAGGGTTTATCGAGAAGGGTAGCTGTGCGAACGCTGCTCGCACCCTTCTCTGTAAAGTATTTTATAAGATGCGAAAGAGTTCTTCCGCTGTCAATTATGTCCTCAATAACGATAAAATCAACGTCCGCAATATCGGTACGCTTGATGTCAAGGTGTATGTTGATAACACCTGTAGTAGAAGTTCCCGAGCCGTAAGAGGAGACCTTCATAAAGTCAAGCTCAAGCGGCAGAGTTATACGCTTCATAAGCTCCGAGGTAAACATAATTGAACCCTTAAGAATGCAAATAAGCACAAGCGGCCTTCCCGAATTCTTGTAATCTTCGTTTATCTGCTGTGCAATCTTGTCGCAGATACTTGCAATTTCGTCCTCGGATACGAGAACCTTTTCAATGTCCTTTTCCATAGTGTTGACCTTTCAGTATGTTCAATATAAATAGAATATGATTGATTTTTTTTCCAAGTTTTCTCCTGAGCCGCACTTTTTAGGATTTGCGGAGTCTCTAACACCCACATAGGGAATTGCTACCACTCCGTCAGAGTCGCATAAAAGCGGAATACGGTCTCTTTCGTCCGGGGGGATTTTTTTGTCGCACATAAGCTTTTTTACGCTCTTGTGCATACCGCCCATAAATATTTTGTCACCTGCCAAACGCTGACGCAAAATAAGCGTCCCATTTATTGTAGCAGAATTTATTTCTAATTGTATAGACTTTTTGTAAATATTTTTTTCTTTATGTGATTTTCCTATGACGATTTCGGCATTTGTTTGTGAAATGAAATTCTCGCCCTCTTTTGCCGCTACCTCATAGTATTCGCATTTTGCGTCCCGAATATCGTTCTTTTTTTCAAAGCGGAAATTTTTTCCTGTTCTTGTGGCATAAAAGCCGTTTGGAAGGGAAATTTTACCGTCAACCCCCGTGAGAAGAAAATCAAGCACCGCCCTTACGTGTACCTCTTCGAGTGAAATGCTCGAAATCCTGTCGAAAAGCTTTATTAAAGCCCTTGATGAAAGAGAAGTGTGTGCCGACGCAATGATTTCCGAGTCATACCTGCCGTCTCCCTTGTAAGCTCTGTCTAAAAGCTCATCTGTGAGAGAGGAAAGAAGGCTTGCGTCCTCTTTAAGAAGGGAAGCAGTCCTCAAAGCTCGCTTTTCTGCCGCAGGGCATATTTCTTTTAAGACGGGAACGATACCCGCACGAATTTTATTTCTCGTGTAATCCGTGTCAAGATTTGTGCTGTCGGTCACAAAATCGAGTCCGTTTTCCTCACAGTAGTGAAGAACGTCCTCGCGGCTCATACCAAGAATAGGGCGAACGAGTGTGCCGCCCTCGCACTTTCTCAATGCAGGAATGCCCGAAAGTCCCGAGAGTCCCGTTCCTCTTGCGAGGTTAAAGAGCATCGTCTCAAGATTGTCGTTTGCATTGTGAGCCGTCGCGAGAAGGGGAATACCGTTTTCCTTCATCACTCTCGCAAAAAAGGCATATCTCTCGTCTCTCGCACAAAGCTCAACGCTTTTTGAGCTTTCCTTCGCAAGAGAGGGAATATCTACGTGATGCAGAAAGATATCGATTCCGTATTTTTTTGCAACGTTTACGCAAAATGCCTCGTCTCTGTCCGCCTCAGCACCCCTGATGCCGTGATTTACGTGTGCGGCACAGACACGCCAGCTGTTTTGCTCTGCAAATTTACAAAGAAGGTCTAAAAGCACTCTCGAGTCAGCACCGCCCGAAAAGCCGACCAGCACCGATTTTGAGCCGCCCGTCTCAGCTAAACTGAAGTCGGGGAAACAAAAACCTTCGGGAAAGCTTTGTGCCTTGCCATTTGTTTTTTTGTTCATAATAATTTTATTAGCTCCAAATGCTTAAATATACTTTCTCCCGAAAAGTCTCGGGCATACGTAAATATAAAAGCAAAGAATTTGTTTATGAGGGTTCCTCGACGTTTACGATAGTACGGAATTTGGTATAGCTTCCTATCCAACCCATCTTAACGCTGTCAGTCGAGCCGTGACGGTTTTTAGCAACTATGATTTCCGCTACGCTGCCGCCCTCGCCCTTTGCCTCTTGATTGTAGTATTCTTCTCTGTGAATAAAGATAACTATATCGGCGTCCTGCTCGATAGAGCCCGAGTCACGAAGATCGGAAAGCACAGGTCTTTTGCTATTGCTCGAGGTTCCTCTCTTTTCGTTGTCACGGGAGAGCTGTGCACAGCAGATAATAGGAACGTTTAGCTCCTTAGCCATAAGCTTGAGACCTCTTGAAATATCACCGACAACCTGTGCACGGTTGTCTGATTTTGTGTTCTCGCCTTGCATAAGCTGGAGATAGTCAACCACAACAAGTCCGAGATTCTCAACTCTGCGAAGCTTACCTATCATACCCGAAACGGTGATGTTCGAGGTATCGTCTATAAGTATATCGCAACCCGCAAGCTTGTCTGCGGCGTGGGCAATATTGTCCCACTGTTCGGTGCTGAGCTTGCCCGTACGCATAGCCTTGCTTTCAACCATAGCCTCGCTCGAGATAATTCTCGATACGAGCTGCTCTGCAGACATTTCGAGAGAGAATATACATACCTTTTTCTTTGTCTGGGTAGCAACGTTCGTAGCTATATTGAGTGCAAACGAGGTCTTTCCCATACCGGGACGTGCACCAACGATGATAAGGTCGGAGTTACCCATTCCCGCGAGGACGTTATCAAGTCCCGAAAAGCCCGTATTCGTGCCGTGAGAGCCGCTGTTGCTAGCAAGCTCGTTAAGGCTTATGAATACCTCTCCTATTACGTCGGAGATGTGCTTGAAGTTCCTCGTGTCGCGTCCCTGACTAAGCTCAAATATCTTGCTTTCGGCAAAATTGATTATTTCGCTCGCCTTGCCCTCTTCACTGTACGCGGTATCGGATATCTCGTTACAAGCATCGATAAGAGTACGGAGAAGGCTTTTTTCCTTAACAATGTCGGCATAGTCAAGCACGTTAAGAGAGTTTGGAACAACCTGACCGAGAGTTCTTATATAATCCTCTCCGCCCGATTTCGTATAAACTCCACGCTTAACGAGCATATCGATAAGAGTTACGATATCTATTTGCTTGCTCGCCTTGAAAAGCTCGAGCATTGCGGTATATATCTGTGAATGCTCGGTGAGATAAAAGTCGGTAGCCTTTACCCTCTCGGTTATATCGTTAAAGCAGTCGGGGTCGGAAAGAATAGCACCGAGTAAGGATTGCTCTGCTATAAGCGAAAAGGGAAGCTTTTTCAAAAAATCGTCGTTCATTTTATTTATCCTGTTTTCAGTTTATTTTTTGCTTGTTACCGTAAATTTGATTTTTGCCGAAACGTCGCTGTAGAGCTTTGCGTCTGCGGTAAAGGTGCCAAACGTCTTTACGGGCTCTGCGAGAACTATCTTTCTTTTATCCACAGTTATTTTATATTCAGCAGCGAGCTTTTCCGCAAGGTCCTTGTTTGTGACCGAGCCGTAGAGCTTCGAGTCAGCTCCTGCGGCATACTCGAAAACGAGAGTAATGCCCTCAAGCTTTGCGGCAACCGCCTTTGCCTCGGCTCTTTCTGTCTCTATCTTATGCTGCTTCGATGCTTCCTTGTTTTTTATTTCGTTCATTGACTTTGCGTCAGCGGGAACGGCAAGCTTTTTGGGGAATAGAAAGTTGCGTGCGTATCCGTCCGATACGTCAACTATCTGGTCCTTCTTGCCCTGTCCCTTTACGTCCTGTGTTAAAATTACCTTCATTTGTTTTACCTCCGTGATATATGCGATTAGCTGTTAAAAGTTATTTGTTGTTTTCCTTCGAAAACTCTTCGATTTTTTCCATAAGAAGAGCCTTTGCCTCGTCAAGCGTCTTTTTCTCAAGTGCGGCTCCCGCCATATCAAAGTGACCGCCGCCGCCCATCTTTTCGAGAATGAGCTGAACGTTTACGCTTCCGTTTGAACGTGCCGAGATGTGAATAGTATCGCCTATTTTAACGAGTGCGAATGCTGCATTTACGTTTTTGATGGTGAGGAGCTTGTTAGCCGCCTTCGCTGCCGCAACTCTGTCGTGAGCAGAATCGGTGCCTTCACTTGCCGTGATAGCAAACTGCTCACCGAAAAGCTCAACGTCAGCACCGAAAAGTGCCTCTGAGCGGTAGGAATCGAACGCTTCCTCAAAGTAGGTACGTGCAACCTCAGTACTTGCTCCCGCGTTACGCAGATAAAGGGCTGCCGCAAAGGTTCTCGCACCGACAGTTCTTGTGAAATTGTTGGTGTCTACCATAATTCCCGACATAAGGATATTTGCTTCTTCCTTTTTGAGAAATCCTGCGGGTACGCTCTGCTCAATTATCTCGGTCACAAGCTCGGATGCCGAGGATGCCGACGGATCTATATAAGCGAAGAGGGGCTCGTGCTCAAACTCAGCCTTTTTGATGTGGTGGTCAAGCACTATAGTATTGAAGGACTGCTTTGCGATTTCGGGTGCTTCGAGGATATCAAAATTGTTTGTGTCAACAACTATGAGATGCGAGCCTGCCTCGTAATATCCGAGACCGACAACACCGTCAACGAAGACGTCCTTGTATTCCTCGAGCTTAAGAAGCTCCTTCGTGCAGCTCTTGAAATTCTCATTATTCGTGTCGACAACGATTTTAGCGGGAAGCCCGAGATGTCTTGCAAGAGCGTAGATACCGACGCAAGCACCTATCGAGTCAAAGTCGGGATTGCTGTGTCCCATTATGACAAGACCTGCCGACGTGGAAATAGTCGAGCAAAGCTTGTTTGCGATAATTCTCGAATGTCCCTTCGTTCTCTTCTGCTGGCTCTTGGTTTTTCCACCGAAATAGAAGAAGCCGTTGTCCTTCTTTATAACTACCTGGTCGCCGCCTCGCTGAAGAGCCGTGTCGAGTGCAACGAGTGCGATGCGTTCACGCTCAGCAAGTGTGTCGCCCGTAGTCGAAATTCCCATAGAGACGGTAATAGGCATATTTTCGTCGCCTATCTTTATCTCTCTTATCGAATCAAGTATCTCAAACTTTGTTCTCTCGCAGGCACGCAAAGCCTTACGGGAGAGGAACAGTACGTATTTGTCTCTGTCGTATTCGCGTAAAACTCCGCCAAAGGAAGCCGCCCAGTCCTTGAGGATAGTGTCGACCTGATTTGCCTCGGAGCGGTAGCTGACCTTGACGTACTGAGCTATCTCCTCGAGGTTGTCGAGTACGATGTAAGCGATAACGGGAGTTTCAGCGTAATGCTTATCTGCAAGCTCGCAAAGCTCGGTAATATCCTCGAAAACGAGCATATAGTAAATGTGTCCCTTGAATTTAATGGGGTGACTTGCCACCTTGAATCTCTTTTTGCCAAGCTTTATAGTGCCTATACGCTTAAGCTCGCCGTCGGCAAGCGGAACGGAATCGTCGTTTTCCTCAATAGAGGTCTCCTTCGCTGCAAGTTCGAGAAGCTTGTCGAGAGGCTCACCGCATATGTCCGCAATATTAAGGTTAAGAAAAGAATCTCTGAGGGGGAGAGCAGAACGCATAGCGGTATTTACCGTGATGACCTTGCCCGTCTCGGAAACGATGGCGTAAGGGATATTTACGCTGTCTCTGAAAGCGGCGATAACACTTCCGCTTTGGCTGTCGGACGCCTCTGCCTCGGTTCTGTAAATGCTCATACGGCGGCTGCTCACAAAGAAGATTACTACCGAGATGGCAATGTAAAGCACGATAGAGACAAGACCGCTCCATGTGGCGGGTATCTCCTTATTGTAAGCACAAAAGATTACGTGTGCCGCAAGAAATATAACTCCAAGAAGAATATAAAGTCTTGAAGGAAGGTCGTCAAAGACGCCCCAGATATTTTTTTTGTTTTTTTGCATATTCTACCTCTTTATCCGCCGAGGCGGTTGTTGTATAGAGCTTTTTATTTTCTGCCCCTTGATTTGATTTCGGAAATAATAACTATCAAAGCTCCCGCAAAGGATGCAATAACGAGCATAACGTCAGTAAAGACGAAGAGCAATGCGAACATTGCAAAATAGACGAGCGTGCCGAGGCACGAGCCCCTGCCGCTTCTAACGAGTCCACCGAAGAACCCAAAGCATACAAGGGTAAATCCGGGGAAGAGTATCGTATAAAGATTTTGTGCCGCTACCGCGTAAACGCCAATACCGTCCGACGAAAGAATAAGTGCGAGAAGGTATGAAACGATAAATATAACGGCTGAGGTAACGCTCATCTTGAAGGTAACTGCATTCGTTATCTCACGCTTATCCTCGACAGTGACCGACAAGATAGAGATATAGAGCGAATGTGCCACAAAGGATATAACAAAGAAAACTATTGCAAGTATGGCGGGGAGAAGATTAAAGGTAAACGTTATAGCAGATAACGCAATAGCCTTCGCATCGGCAGGTGTGATTGGAAGCTCAACGTTTGTAAGTGCGTTCGTAAGTGCTGTGACGACCGCCTCGGTTATCTGCGTTTTAAGCGAGTCAAAAAACGTCCTCAACGTTTCGGCATAGAGATTGCCGTCTTTTACGTAAATAAACGCAAGGAGTGCGACGGAAAGCGTCAGTGCCATTGCGGACGATATAGAGACCACAGACGCAACTCTCTGCTTTTTTTGCCTGAACGATGAAAAAAGCATAAGTGCCGCAGGGATAAAGGCAAGAGAGAGCAAAAGCACCGCAATACTTCCGCTAAGGAAAAATAATGCCGCAAGCGACAAAACGTTCGCCAAGAGAGCCGCAAACCACAAACGCTGCTCGAAAAGATATGCGTATATCGCGATAAGTATCAAAAATACGCAAAGAACTGACGAAAGCACAACGTTTATTCCGAAAAACAAAATGAATGCCGCAATAAAGCAGAAGGGAATAATGGGCTTTGGCGAGACAGTTACTAAAATACATACGCCTATTCCCGCGAGCGGCATAGCCATCGATAAGGCAAGGCTTAGCGACGCCGGTATGATATTTGTGAAGAGTACTGTCGGTATATATGCCGACGCACAGGCTACGTAAAGGGTGAGTAAGATAGCGAGCAACAGCCTTAAGCGTCCGTTCTCGTTTCTTATACCCGGTTTTCTCGGTTCTATATATGAATTCAAGTTAATACCTCTGAGTTTGAAATCTTTACAAAATACAATTATATACTATTACTTCATTTTAGTAGTATATCATAATTTTTGTGATTTGTAAACACCAAATGCAAAGTATATCAAAATAATGAAAGAAAATTTACAAAAAATAGGCAAAAAACTTGAGAAAAATTCAAAAAGCTATTGCAAAAGCTAAAAAAGTGTGATATACTACTCACAGTAGATTATGAGAGTGGGTTTTTCGGAATCCACTCTCAACTGTTGATACGGCTACTTTGCCGTCATATTTTTTAGCAGATTGTCAAAACGGGGGGTAAATATGGCACAAAAACAAAAGGGCGTTTGCGAGGTAGTAAAAGAGCTTGCTACGCCGCTTACCGATGAATTCGGATTTATTCTTTGGGACGTAGAGCTCGTAAGAGAGGGTTCTAAGAAAATTCTTCGTATAACGATAGATTCCGAAGAGGGAATTTCGGTTGACGATTGCGAAAAGATGCACAGGGCGATAGATCCCGTGCTTGACGAGGCAGATCCTATTGAGGATGCGTACTATCTTGAGGTAAGCTCACCCGGAATAGAGCGAGAGCTACGCACCGATGCACATCTCGAATATTGCGAGGGAGCTGACGTTGAGGTAAGGCTTTACGCACCGAGAGACGGTAGCAAGAGCTTTCGAGGAGAGCTTCTGCCGCTTCGCGAGAACGGAAATATTGCAATTCTTGTGGGTGACAGCGAGATGGAGTTCGAGAGAGCGGCTGTCGCAAAGATAAAAACTGTATTTGAATTTTAATTCTTGATAATATTGATAAATTTTAAAGGACGGAACATAAAATGAATAAGGAATTTTTCGTAGCACTTGACCTTCTCGAGAAGGAGAAGAGAATCCCCAAGGAGTATATGATAGAGAAAATAGAGCTTGCTCTTCTTGCAGCTATCAAAAAGGAGTACGGAAGCAGTGCTCTTATGAGAGTTGTGATCGATCCCGTAAAGGAGGACGTAAAGGTATATACTCAGCGTGAGGTAGTCGAGGAGGTAACTAATCCTCAGTGCCAGATCTCTCTTGAAGAGGCAAAGGCTATAAGCAAGAGAAATACTATCGGAAAGATGGTTGAGACCGAGGTCAAGACCAAGAATCTCCGCCGTCTCAGTGCAGGTGCTGCAAAGTCGGTAATCATTCAGGCAATACGCGAGGGTGAGAGAAAGGCAATGCAGGACGAGTATGAGAGCAAGCGTGAGGAGATCATCACTGCAACCGTTAGCAGAGTGGACAGCACAACGGGCAACGTAGTGCTTGAGACGGGCACGAGCCACGCCGTACTTCTCAAGGGTGAGCAGATCCCCGGCGAGACCTTCGTACCCGGTCAGAAGATAAAGGTGTTCGTTATCGAGGTAAACAAGGAGTCTCGCGGACCTCTCGTAACACTTTCCCGTTCGCATCAGGGACTTGTTCGCAGAATGTTCGAGCTTGAGATCCCCGAAATTCAGGACGGAACCGTTCTTATCAAGGGCGTAGCACGTGAGGCAGGCTCAAGAACCAAGATATCGGTTATGTCAAGAGATGCTGACGTTGACGCGGTAGGAGCTTGTATCGGTAACGGCGGTATGCGTATATCCACCATTGTAAACGAGCTTCGCGGCGAGAAGATAGACATAGTAAACTACAGCGAGGATCCCGAGGAATACGTAGCGGCAGCTCTTTCACCCGCAGAGGTAATTTCGGTTGAAATGACGGGCGAGCGTTCCTGCAAGGTAATCGTTGACGAGGATCAGCTCTCTCTCGCTATCGGTAAGGAAGGACAGAACGCACGTCTTGCAGCAAGACTTACCGGAATGAAGATAGATATCAAATCCGAATAATAGATAAAACAGAGGCTTATATGGAGCACAAGGTAAAAAAGATACCTATGAGGCAATGCCTCGGATGCAACGAGCACAAGCCGAAGAGCGAGCTTATGCGAGTTGTCCGCACCCCCGAGGGTGAGACGGTGCTTGATTTTACCGGCAAAAAGTCGGGAAGAGGAGCGTACGTCTGCCACTCTCTTTCGTGTCTTAGAAAGGCAAGAAAGTCAAAGAGACTTGAAAAGAATCTCGAGTGTGCGATATCCGACGAGGTATACGACAAAATGGAAAGCGAGATAGAAGGTAATGAGTAATAATGCTCAGCATAAGGCTCTGCTTTCGGCACTCGGCTTTTCCGCAAGAGCGGGAGCAATAATTTTCGGTGTTCCGCTCATATGCGAGGCACTTTCGTCAAAAAAGAAGGTAAAGGGAAAATACCCGCTTCTCGTGGTCGAGGCATCGGACTCGTCGGAAAACACGCATAAGAGGATAAGTGACCGTTGCTCGTTTTACGGAGTAAAGCACGTAAGGATAGAGGCAACTATCGAGGAGCTTTCATCGGCTCTCGGTAAAAACGCACCGATAGCGGCGGTTGCACTTACCGACGAAAATCTATGCCGTCTGGCACAAAAGCAATTAAACGATCAATAAAGAAAAACAACAAATTACAATCGGGAACAAAACGTTGTATAAACGCGGCACCCCAACCTAAGGAAAGGAAGTCCTTCGTTCGCAGTAGAAGGACACGGTATAAGGAATGGCACAAACACAGTACAAGGTTAATCAATTTGCAAAGGATCTTAATATGAAGAGCAAGGATATCGTTGATATTCTTGAATCGAAGAATATTTCCGTAAAGTCGCAGTCAACTCTTGATGCGGCTCAGTTCAACATACTCTTTGAGTCTCTTACAAAGGCAAATCAGATAGTTGGAATAGAGGATTATATCGACGGCATTACCCAGATTCCGTCTGTAAAGAAGGTGCCCGAAAAGAAGGAAGCAGAAAAGGTAGAAAATAAGGAGCAGAAGCCCGAGGTGTCCGCAGAGACTGCGGCAAAGGCGGAGAAGGTCGATACTGCGAAGAAGACCGAGGCTCCCGCAAAGAAGGAGACTGCCGAAAACGTTGCGAAGCCCGTTCCCGAAAAGAAGGCGGAGCCTCAGAAGACCGAGACTCCCGTAAAGAAGGATGAGCTTGTTCGCAAGCCTCAGCAGACAAACCAGAACAATTCAACTCAGCATCAGCAGAAGCCCCAGCGTGACTTCCAGGGCAACCGTCAGCCTCAGCAGCGTGACGGCAGAGACAATACACAGAGACCGCAGCAGAACGCACAGTTCCGTCCTAATCAGGGTACAGCTAACAATGCTGAAAGAGGTAAAAACGATAGATTTAACAATCCCTTTACACAGGAGAAGAAGCCACAGAGAGACAACGGCCCCCGCAAGCCCGATAACAGACAGCAGGGCGGCTTCAGAGATAAAGACGAGGGCGGCAGTTTCAAGGGTGGAAAGATCGAGAGCTTTAAGCCTCAGGCTGTAAGCCGTCCCGAGACGCAGAAGGGCGAAAAGGTTACCAAGAAGGGTGGCGTAAGAGTCGTTGATATGCGTGCGGGAAGCGTTGACCTTTCCAAGTACGACGAAAGAGACAGACTCGACAAGTTCGCAGCAGATATGGTAGGCGATCTTCGCGGCGGTAACCAGAGAGTTAAAAGGCAGGCTCCTCAGAACAACCGTCCTATGAAAAACAATAAGAAGGCGGCAAAGGGAGCTTCGGCACAGCCTGTAACAAAGGCACCTACAAGCGTAAGCATTCCCGACGAGATAATGGTAAGCGATCTCGCTTCCCGTCTCAAGGTTACAGCGGCAGAGGTAGTTAAGAGACTTATGCTCCTCGGTATGATGGTCACCGTAAACCAGACGGTAGACTTTGACACAGCGGCAATAGTTGCAGATGAAATGGGAATAGCGGCAACACGCGAGGTTGTCGTAACCATAGAAGAAAAGCTCTTCGAGGAAGAAGAGGACAACGAGACAAATCTCGTTCACCGTGCCCCCGTCGTTTGCGTAATGGGACACGTTGACCACGGTAAGACTTCTATCCTCGACGCGATAAGACACACAAGCGTAACTCGCGGTGAGGCGGGCGGAATTACTCAGCACATCGGTGCGTACAGAGTAAGAATAAACGATCAGGATATCACCTTCCTTGACACCCCCGGACACGAGGCGTTTACCGCAATGAGAGCAAGAGGCGCTCAGGCGACTGATATCGCAGTTCTCGTTGTAGCGGCAGATGACGGTATTATGCCCCAGACCATTGAGGCAATAAACCACGCAAAGGCTGCGGGAATTGAAATAATCGTTGCAATAAATAAGATGGATAAGCCCACCGCTAACCCTGATATGGTAAAGCAGGAGCTTACAAAGTACGACCTTGTTCCCGAGGACTGGGGCGGAGACGTTATCTGCGTTCCCGTGTCTGCTCTTACTAAATTTGGTATAGAGGACCTTCTCGAGAATATCCTTCTCGTTGCAGAGGTCAAGGAGCTTAAGGCTAATCCTAAGAGACGTGCAAAGGGTATCGTTATCGAGGCTAAGCTCGATAAGGGACGCGGCCCTGTTGCGACAATTCTCGTTCAGTCAGGTACACTCCACAGCGGAGATATCGTTATAGCAGGTACGGCAGTAGGCCGTGTAAGAGCTATGACCGACCATAACGGTAAGAAGCTCAAAGAGGCAGGTCCCTCTGTTCCTGTTGAGATCATCGGTCTTGACGAGGTTCCGCTCGCAGGAGACGAGTTCAACGGAGTTGAGGACGAGAGAATGGCAAGAACCCTTGCCGACCAGAGACGTGCGAAGGCAAAAGAGGAAGAGTTCAAGGCAAATGCAAGAGCAAACCTCAACGACCTCTTCGCACAGATCTCCGAGGGTGTTAAGGAGCTTAACATCATCGTAAAGGCAGACGTTGGCGGCTCTGCGGAAGCAGTTAAGCAGTCGCTTGAAAAGTTATCTAACGAGGAAGTTCGCGTTCGCGTTATCCACGCGGCAGCGGGCGGTATTCGTGAGAACGACGTTATGCTCGCAGCAGCATCTAACGCAATTATCGTTGGATTTAACGTTCGTCCCGACAGAGCGGCTCTTGACAGTGCTGAAAGACAGAACGTTGAGATAAGAACTTACCGCGTAATTTACGATTGTATCAACGAGATAACCGATGCTATGAAGGGAATGCTTGCACCCAAGTTCAAGGAAACTCTTCTCGGTCACGCAGAGGTTCGTCAGACTATCCACGTACCGAACGTCGGAACTATTGCAGGTTCTTACGTACAGGACGGTAAGATAACACGTTCCTCTATGATAAGAATTGTCCGTGACGGTATCGTAATTTTTGAGGATAAGATATCCTCGCTTAAGCGTTTCAAGGATGACGTCCGCGAGGTAGCACAAAGCTACGAGTGCGGTGTCGGTCTTGAAAGATTTAACGATATCAAGGTAGGCGACGTTCTCGAAGCATTTATAATGGAAGAAATCGAGAGATAATATAACAAAAAAAGGAGAGGCAAGCCTCTCCTTTTTTTGTCCTTAAAGGTTTAAAAGGTATAAAGTGAAAGCGGGTTACCGTTTCATTTTTTTTACGAAATGGAACATTTCGTCCGGTCCTTCATCAAGATCGTTTTCCTTGTCATCGGGCATATTGTGTTCAGTTTTATAATACTCGCACCAAAACTCATCAATTTGAAAACCGCATTTATTTACGTAAAAATGAATATTCCGCTTCTCGAAATACGGTGTGCAGGTTTCCCAGATTTCAGTTTCAGGATACAGAGCCTCAACCGCTTGCCACGCACCGTATCCAATGCCTTTGCTGTGTGCTTCTGGCGATACAAAGAGAATATCCAAATGGTTGTGCTTTGTTTCCTTATCTATGGTAATTATCAATCCACCGACCTTTTTGCCGTCAAGCACTATACGGTAAGCTTCACTTTTTTCGTTATCAATTGATTTTTCAATAGTTGTACGGGATATTATTTCTCCATCGTCGTCAATGTGGTTGTCGCACTCACCAAATTCCATCATAGCACCGTACTTGAATGCCCATTGATTATCAAGAATGAATTGTTCGCGGTCGTCCGCTGTAAGCGGTGCAAGAGTAACTTTTGTGTTTTTCATAAAACACCTCCAAAATAAAAATAGAGTCTCAGCTATTGCTATCCAATAACCGAGGCTCACCCCGACACCTAATCCGGCATTACTGTACTACGGTACACAGCCTCCGGTGACAAAGATATTATAATTCAATTTACAATATAAGTCAAGTGCTATTTTATTGTTATTTCTTTTTTAAAGAAAAACGTCAAACTATTTACATTGGTAAATTTTTGTGATATACTATTTTTGTATAGTGTTTTTTATGAAAGGAATTTTTCTTATGAAAACGGATATTCAAATTGCAAACGAAGCTAAAATGCTTCCGATAACTGAAATTGCCAAGGAGCTTGACGTAAAAGATGACGAGCTTGAGCTTTACGGAAAGTACAAGGCAAAGATAAATGACGATTTCTTAAAGAGAATGAGCACAAAGCCGGACGGTAAGCTTATTCTCGTTACCGCCATCAACCCCACCCCCGCAGGAGAGGGAAAGACAACCACAACTGTTGGTCTCGGTATGGCTATGAAGAAGATAGGAAAAAAGGCGATTATCGCCCTTCGCGAGCCTTCTCTCGGTCCCGTTTTCGGTGTCAAGGGCGGTGCTGCCGGCGGCGGATACGCACAGGTAGTTCCTATGGAAGATATCAACCTTCACTTTACGGGTGACTTCCACGCAATAACTGCCGCAAACAACCTTCTTTGTGCTATTATAGACAACCATCTTCAGCAGGGAAATGAGCTGGGTATTGACCAGAGAAGAATACTCTTTACACGAGTAACCGACACAAACGACCGTGCTCTCCGTAACGTAACCGTTGGACTTGGCAGCCGTGTTGACGGTATTCCTCGTCAGGACCATTTTATGATAACCGTTGCCAGCGAGATTATGGCTATCCTTTGCCTCGCTGAAAACCTTGCCGACCTCAAAGAGAGATTCGGTAACATTCTCGTTGCATACACCTATGACGGCAAGCCCGTTTATGCACGTGACCTTCAGGCTCACGGTGCTATGGCGGCACTTATGAAGGACGCTATAAAGCCTAATCTCGTGCAGACTCTCGAGAATACCCCTGCCCTCATTCACGGCGGACCTTTTGCAAATATCGCACACGGCTGTAACTCGATAAGAGCTACAAAGCTTGCTCTAAAGCTTGCCGATTATACTATAACCGAGGCGGGCTTTGGTGCTGACCTCGGAGCTGAAAAATTCCTTGACATCAAGTGCCGTAAGGCAGGTCTTGCACCCTCTGCTGTCGTGCTCGTTGCAACCGTAAGAGCACTCAAATATAACGGTGGCGTGGCAAAGGCTGACCTTGGTGCAGAGAACGTTGAGGCACTTAAGAAGGGTGCTGTCAACCTCGAGGCTCACATTGACAATCTCCACAAGTACGGTCTCCCCGTTGTTGTTGCCATCAATAGATTTGGCAGCGACAGCGATGCTGAAATTGCTTGTCTTAGAGCAATTTGCGAGGAAAAGGGAGTTGATTTCGCACTCTCCGAAGTGTTTGCAAAGGGCGGAGACGGCGGTATAGAGCTTGCCGAGAAGGTAGTTGCCGCTTGCGAGAAAAAGTCTGAGTTCAAGTTTATTTACAGCGACGATATGTCTATCAAGGAAAAGATTGAGGCTATCGCTAAGAATATATACGGTGCTAAGGACGTTAAGTACGATGCGGCTGCTGAAAAAGCACTTGCCGACATTCTCTCAATTGACGAGAAGTATGCAAAATTCCCCGTATGTATGGCAAAGACACAGTACTCTCTCTCCGATGACGCTACAAAGCTCGGCAGACCTGAAGGCTTCACTCTTAACGTAAGAGAGATAAAGCTTTCGGCAGGAGCTGAGTTTATCGTAGCTCTTACGGGTGCTATCATGACTATGCCCGGTCTCCCCAAGAAGCCTGCGGCATACTCGATAGATATTGACGCAGACGGAAATATCACGGGACTTTTCTAATATATGAAAATTTTAAAAACGATACAGACCTTTTCGGCAGACGAAACCGAAAAAGTAGGCGTCGAGATAGCGAAAATGATGCTTGAGGACTCCTCACTGCCTCGATTTGTGGCACTTGAGGGCGACCTCGGAGTCGGAAAAACGGTGTTTGTGCGGGGCTTTACCTCGGTGGTAGCCCCCACCTCCGCCGTTCGTTCTCCCACTTTTGCTCTTGTAAATGAGTATAGAAATAAAGAGAATAAGAGGACTGTCTATCATTTTGACGTTTATAGAATAAAAGACGAGGACGACCTCTATTCAATAGGCTTCTACGACTATCTTGACAAGGGATTTTGTCTTGTCGAGTGGAGTGAGAATATACGTTACGCTTTCCCAAAGAGCTATCTTACTGTAAGGATAGAAAAGGATAACGCCGATAATACCGAAAGCAGACTTATAACTGTTTTTTCGTGTGAGGCGTGACAACGCGATAAACTGAGGACAACAAAAAATGAAAATACTTGCTTTTGACAGCACAGCGGTAACGGCAAGCGTTGCCGTAGCTGAAGACGAGCGTCTTCTTGCCGAGATAACGCTCAATAACGGAAATACGCATAGCGAGACCTTGCTTCCTATGGCAGAGTCTCTTTTCCGTATGCTCTCGATTACTGCCGAGGATATAGACCTCTTTGCTACGTCGAGCGGCCCGGGCTCCTTTACGGGAGTAAGAATAGGTGCGGCAACCCTTAAGGGTATGGCATTTGGCAGAGGTAAGCCTTGCGTGGGCATTTCTACGCTTGAGGCACTTGCCTATAATCTTCGCACACACAAGGGCATAATCTGCCCCGTTATGAATGCGAGACGCTCGCAGGTCTATACGGCAATTTTTGAGAGTGACGGAGAAAGGGTAACCCGTCTTTCAGAGGATATGGCAATTGCCGCAGAGGAGCTTGACGAGAGACTTTCGCCGTACACCTTGCCCGTGTATCTCGTCGGTGACGGAATTGAGGTAGCTCTCGAATGCTTTAAGAAAACAAAGGCAATAGCCGCAAGTGAAAACGAACGCTATCAGTCGGGATATTCGGTCTCGCAGGTAGCCCTCGCCCTCTATAAAGAGGGTAAATATACGAGTGACGCAGAGGTAACGGCTACTTATTTGCGTCTCTCTCAGGCCGAAAGAGAAAGGCTTGAACACGAAAATAAACAGTAAAAGAATAAAGGTAGAACAATATGAAAAAAATAGCAGTAGGCTGTGACCACGCAGGCTTTGCAATAAAAGGTGCGGTCATTGAGCATATAAAGGGAAAAGGATACGATGTTGTTGACGTGGGAACGTACAGCGAGGAAAGCTGTCACTATCCCATCTATGCTGAGGCGGTTTGTGAGAAGATACTCGACGGTGAGTGCGAGCGAGGTGTCCTTATATGCGGAACGGGAATAGGAATGTCCATAGCGGCAAATAAGCATAAGGGAATAAGAGCTGCTTGCTGTTCAGACACATTTTCGGCAAGACTTACCCGCGAACATAACGACGCAAACGTGCTTTGCTTTGGGGAGCGAGTAGTAGGAGTCGGTCTTGCTATCGACCTTGTCGACGCCTTTCTTGACGCGGAGTATCTTAACAATGGAAATCACGTTACCCGTGTGGCAATGCTCAAGGATATAGAAAATAAGAACTAAAACGGAGAACGCTTATGTGTTTTAAAAAGATAGCGGGAGTGCTAAGAGCAATATCGGGCTCACCTCATCCGAAGAACTTTACATCAGCCATAATTGCGGCAGGCGGAAGCTCTGTTCGATTCGAGGCGGCACTAACAAAGCAGATGACTCCCGTTTGCGGTATTCCGCTTATAGTACACACTCTCCTTGCCTTCGAGAATACCGAATGTATTCATGAGATAATCGTTTGTGCAAAGCGAAGCGAGATAGATTACTATGAGGAGCTTGTGAAAAAGCACGGACTAAAGAAGGTAAGTGCGATAGTTGCGGGGGGAAACACCCGACAGGAGTCGGTCTTAAACGGACTTAAGGCTGTTAGCGATAAATCAAAATACGTGGCAGTTTCCGACGGAGCAAGATGCCTCGTAACACCCGAGCAGATAACTTCGGTTTGCCTTGCGGCATACAAATACGGAGCGGCAACGGCGGCTCACAAGTCGACCGACACCGTAAAAATAGCCGACAGTAAGGGATTTATTGACACAACTATAGACAGAAATACCGTGTGGCTCGCACAAACGCCTCAGGTATTCAAGACCAAGCTATACAGAGCGGCGGCGTATACCGCCCTCAAAAAGCAGTACGAGGTCACCGACGACAATATGCTCGTCGAGTACGTAAAGCACCCCATTCGCCTCGTTGAGTGCGGAACGGAGAATATCAAGATAACAACGGTTGACGATATGATTATGGCGACAACAGTGCTTGAAAACAGAATGAAGGTAAACAAGAATAAAGGAGAAGAGGCGTGAGAATAGGTCACGGATACGACGTTCACAGGCTCGTTCGAGGACGAAGACTTGTCCTTGGCGGTGTTGAAATTTCATACGAAAAGGGTTTGCTCGGTCATTCCGACGCAGACGTGCTTCTTCACGCAATTGCTGACTCCTTGCTCGGTGCATCGGCACTTGGCGACATAGGAAAGCACTTTCCCGACAGTGACGAAAAATACAAGGACGCAAACAGCCTTGTCCTTCTTTCCGAGGTGGCAAAAATTCTTCGCGAAAACGGATTTTCCGTTACAAACGTTGACTCGACCGTCATCGCACAGAGACCGAAATTAGCTCCTTTTATCGATGAAATGAGACAAAATATCGCATCTGCTCTTGGAGTTGACGTAAGCTGTGTCAGCGTAAAGGCAACCACCGAGGAGCATCTCGGATTTACGGGAGCGGGAGAGGGAATCGCGGCTCACGCAGTTTCTTTAATCGACAGTATTTGATATTTTTTGCAAAGGCTTTTAACAGAAAACGGCAGGCGGTTTTCCCGCTGACGAAGCAATTTTTCTTCATCTCTGCCGCTTTCTGCACAGTAGCACCCCTTGAGTCTAAGCTCTACACGACCATTTTCTTTAACGTCAGGACTCACCGAATGCTACTTGTATTCACAATACATAATATGACGCAAACGGCGTTTGTGACAACGCCGAAAATAATAATTTTATTAAAACAAAGAACGGAGACAAAAAGATGTTTATAGTTTCACCCTCAGTCCTCGCTGCCGATTTTGCTAAACTCGGTGACGAGCTCAAAAAGATTGAAAAAGCAGGTGCGGAATATGCTCACCTTGACGTTATGGACGGAATTTTCGTGCCCAACATAAGCTTTGGTGCACCTATGATATCGTCAATAAGAAAGGCAAGCAGCCTCATTTTTGACGTACACCTTATGATAACCGAGCCCCAGCGTTACGTTGACGACTTTATCAAGGCGGGTGCCGACATTCTTACAATCCACTACGAGAGCTGTGAAAATCCTCTCGAGGTCGTAAGATACATAAAGTCAAAGGAGTGCAAGGTTGGTCTTTCAATCAAACCCGCAACTCCCGCAGAGGCAATTTACGATATGCTCCCCGAGCTTGATATGCTCCTCGTTATGACCGTTGAGCCCGGCTTTGGCGGACAAAAGATGATGCCCGATATGCTCGAGAAGGTTCGCAAGATAAGAAAGTATGCGAACGAAAAGGGAATTAAGATAGACATTGAGGTTGACGGCGGACTTACCGCTGACAACGTAGGACTTGCTACTGCCGCAGGAGCGAACGTAATAGTTGCAGGTTCTGCGGTTTACAACGCAAAGAGTCCCAAGGAAGTTATTAAGAAAATGAAGGAAGCGGCTCTCTCAAATCCTTTTGTTGACTAATTTTATTTCAAAGGAGAAACGTATTATGCCTGTAAAAATTGGACTTAAGGAGTTTGAGGCTTGGGGTGGAAAGGCCTCAATGGAAAATGCCGTGAAAAAGTATGAGGAAGAGCCTATAATCAAAGGACAGATAGTCTTTTACGGCCCTTCAAACTACACAAGATGGGGTGAGAAGTACGGTCACGTGCCGTTGCGTCGGGTACTTCTCGGCAAGAGTGGTGCAGAGTGCTGCCTCAATCGTGGCTTTGGTTCAAGCTGTGCTGAGCATCAACTCTATTATTATCCGAGACTGATTCGTCCTCTTGAACCGAAAGTTCTCGTTTATTCGAGCTTCGGTAACGGCGAAGATTTTGGATATACCTCTGAGGAGACTTGGGAGATAGGACAGAGAGTTGTTGAATATGCCCTTGCGGATTTCCCCGATATAAAGATATACCTTGCAGGTGTTCAAAACAGACGAAATATGACTCCTGAGCGTTATGAGATGGCGAAGGAATACGACGCAAAGCTCATAGAGTACACAAAGACTCATCCGAGCTGTAAGTATCTTAACTTTATCGACCGCAAGGATATGAACAATGAGGAGCTTTTCGTCGAGGACGGAGTTCACTATAATCAAAAGGGCTACGACCTTTATGCCGACTACTTCAGAGAGGCACTTAAGGAAGAGCTTGACCGGTTCTAAAATACATAAAAGGCATAACCTGAGCGGTTATGCCTTTTTTTATCTTCTTATTCTTCTTTTTTTGCTAAGAGTGCTCTTAGCTGTGTATGAGCCGAAGAGGGAGAAAACTATTATGAGCAGTCTTAGTCCCACCGAAAGCAAAAAAGGACGTCCCGACGAGAAAGTGTCGGGCAGGAAAAGCGAAATGAAAACTCCGTATATAAGAAGCATTCCGCCCGAAAACGCCCCCGAAGCAAGCCACCCTTCCTTCGTCCCTCTCATTGAGAGAAAGCCGCAAATAAAAGACGATAAATACAAGATCACGGCTGAGACAGGGAATACGATTGCAGTCGCGTCAGGTAAAGAGAGAAGCACCGCACTTGCTAAAAGAGATAGCACGAGCGAGAGGGCAAGGGAGATAAGCGAGCTTTTTATTGACGAAGCCACCACTGAGGTACTGCCTCTGTGTCTGTTTTGCTTATTTTGTTTTTTCGGCATAATAATTATTTTCCTTTCGGTAAGACCTTCGGTAAAATATATTCCGCCAAAAAGGAAAAAATGCCAAAAACGCTCAGTTTGCTTTCGGGTAAATCTTATATAGGTGTACGATGTTGAGGTCTTCTTCCATATCGAGCCCGTGAGAACCGCACGAGCCGTCAATTTCGTGGCAGCCGTGATCCATCGCAAAGCCTACGAGAGTGTTGTATTTCTTATAACGTGCTTTAATCAGCTCGCAAAACTCGGCAAAAATATGCGAGTTTATACGAAGGTCGGAGAGAGCCTCGATGCTTTCGGGTCCCGACTTGTGCATCTGTGTGTCATAATTTCCGTTGTATATTACGATCACATCGTGACGGTCCTCAAGGATAAGCTCGACCGCCTTTGCGTTTATCTCTGCTTCGGTGTCATACTTGAAATAATCAATGTCTCTTTCAAGATAAATGTTTGACATACTGCAATTCGTGTCACCGACAATGGCTATTCTTTTTCCCGCACGGATAAGAGAATCGAAAAGCGTGTCAATCTTTATAACGGGCTTTGCATAGGTCTTTATTCCGTGTACCTCGGGCTGTGTGCCGGTGTACATAGTTCCAAAGCAAACGGGAGTGACCGAGGGCATTACCGTTCTGTACGGAAGCTCAATATCGCTGTGACTTTTCGCTTCTCGGCAAAGCTCGGGATATTTTTTATATACCCACTCGGCAATTGCGTCGGGGTTGTACATAAATAATTTGTCGACCTTTTTCGTGCCGAGAATACGGTCGACGTAATCACAAAGCCGCACGTCCGCGTCAGCCGCCAAGTGGGGCTTTTCTATGCCCATAGCATACGCGAGGGCAGCACATAGAGTGTCAAGAGATATATCGTTAAGCATTTTTATTCTCCTTTGTCTTTTTATGATTTATATCGCAAAAATTTTTCATCGACCTTCATAGCAATTTCCTCTGAAATGCCGAAGCTCGGCAAGGTATCTATATTAAGTATAAATTCTGTAAAGCTTCCTATTATCCTTGCGTCACCAATAAGGCGAGCGGGGCTCACCTTGTCGCGAGTATCGTTTTCGGTATGCACGAACGACAAATCTCTCGCGTATCTCGCAAAGGAAACTGCGGGAACGTCATTGAAGATAAACGAGTTTGAGTCGCTCGAGCGAATGTCGTATTTTACCTTGCACGGTATGCGGGTTTCTTTGAAATATTCTTCAAAATATTTCTTTGAAGCCTCGTCGGTGCAAGAAAAAAATACAAATTTTCCATACGCAGAGCCGAGCATATCGAGATTTATATTGAGAATGGCGGAGCGAAGCTCCTTTTCGTGTATCTCACAATATTTTCGTGAGCCGATAAGTCCACGTTCCTCACTTCCGCACCATAAAAGCCGCAAAGACCTTTTGAGCTTTGCCTTCTTGAATCTCTCGGCAAGATAGAGAAGGATAATAGCTCCCGACATATTATCGTACGCCCCGTGAGACGCGGCTACCGAATCGTAATGGGCAGAAGCTATGACAGTCTCCTCACTCTCGCCCTTTATGTTGAGAATTACGTTGTGCGAGAGGGAAGTGTCGGAAGCATCCTTTGGGGATCTTTTTATCTCAAAGCTCTCGATAGCAGCCGAAAGACCGAGCTTTTGGCACTCTCCCTTTATGTAGAGGGCACACCTTTTTTCCCCATCACTGCCGCCGTAACGGGTGTAGGCGGTGTCGCTGAGAATTCTGTTGACGTCGTTTATATTCATAAAAACACCTCGAAAACAATTACACCTAATTATATCACAAGAGAGTGGGTAAGACAATACAAATGCTCAAAAAATGAAAAAAGCAGGAACTTAAAAATTCCTGCTTTTTATCAACTCAGAATCAGTCCTGTGCGTCTTCAGCCTTAACGTCAACGCATCTTACTGCACTTCTGAGAAATCTTATCTTTGTGCGGTCGTGACTTGTCTCAATGGTAATTGTCTCTTCCTTGATGCTTACTATCTTGCCGATGATACCGCCGATAGTAGTGATCTCATCACCAACCTGAAGGTTGTTTCTCATTTCGTTGACCTGCTTTTCCTGCTTTTTCTGAGGTCTTATCATCAAGAAATACATAGCCACAAACATTACGACAAGTAAGATTATTCCACCGTAGCTTCCCATATTAAAATCCTCCTCTATCATAAGACATTTTGTATATGATAACACAATACAAGGGAAAAAGCAAGATATTTTTTAAATATTTAACATTTTAACTTCGTGAGTCTTACAAAAATAAATAAAAGTGTTGAAAAAAATAAGCTTTAGTGATATACTATAATAAGTATATTATGGATAATTGTACCTTTGGGGGTAAAAATGCAGAATAAGTATATAGAATGTGGAAAAATAATAAATACGCACGGCTGTCACGGCGGACTTAAGCTTGAGTCTTGGTGTGACTCTCCCGAGGTGCTTGCCGACCTAAAAAAGATATTTATTAAGAAAAACGGTGAGTTTACCGAGTACAAGGTAAAAAAGGCGGCTATATTTAAGCAGTTCGTGCTTTTTGACCTTGTGGGGCTTACCGATATGGACGCAGCACTTGCTCTAAAAGGTACTGTCATCTATGCCGACAGAGACGATTTCAGTCTTTCGGAGGGCGAATACTTTATTGCAGACATAATAGGCTCTGAGGTAAGAGACGCTGACAGTGATGAGCTTCTCGGCACTCTTTCCGAGATAATAAACAGGGGTGCACAGGATATTTACGTAGTAAAGACCGAGCGTGGTGAGGTAATGATTCCCGTGGTTGACGAGTTCGTTATCGGTGTCGAGGTCGGCAAGGCTATATACGTCCGTCCGATCCCCGGTATGTTTGACGAGGCTTGATTTTATGAGATTTGATATAATGACGCTCTTTCCTGACCTATGCGAGAGAGTGCTTTCCGAGAGTGTGATAGGACGCGCACAAAAAAGCGGCTTTATCACGGTAAAATGCCACAATATAAGAGATTATTCCGAGGACAAGCACCGCAGAGTTGACGACACTCCCTACGGAGGCGGCAAGGGAATGCTTATGATGGCACCCCCTATATATAACTGCTATGAGGCTATTCTTTCAAGTCTTACGGACGGCGAGAGGGCGAACAAAAAGGTCGTCTATATGTCACCGAGAGGCACGGTTTTCAATCAGCAAAAGGCGAAGGAGCTTTCGGAGCTTTCGGAGCTTATAATCCTTTGCGGACACTATGAGGGCGTTGACCAGCGAATTATAGACGAGATAGTCGATGAGGAAATTTCAATAGGAGATTTTGTGCTCACAGGCGGTGAGATTCCCGCCTGTATAGTTACAGACGCGGTGGCAAGACTTGTCGACGGAGTTCTTTCCGACTCCGAGTGCTATGAAAAAGAGAGCATTTCGAGCGGGCTTTTAGAGTATCCGCAATACACGCGTCCGTACGAATTTCACGGCAAAAAGGTTCCCGACGTGCTTATTTCGGGACATCACGAAAACATAGATAAATGGAGGATCGGGTGTGCTGAGGAGCTGACTCAAGAAAAACGCCCCGACCTATACGAAGAATATATCAGCCGAGATAAAAAATAAGCGAGTTGAAAATTTCTTCGGAAAGGAGAAGTATGGATAATAACACCAAAGAGACCGATATTTTAACCGAATCAAACGAAGACTCGAACGAAGCTGTCGAAAAGGCTTCCCGAAACGAGGAAGCAAGGGCAGAAAAGACTCAAAAGAAGAAGGCTCGCAGAGGTCTTTCCTACTACTTTACTGGCGGTGTGTTTGCGGCACTTCTCTCAAGACTTACCGAGTTTGTTTACGTCTGCCTTTGCGACGGATTTTTCGGCAGGATCTTTACCGCCTATAAAAAAGAGCAGAGGGCGTATGAGGACGGCTATCTCAAAAAAGAGGTGCTCGGCAACGCAAAGCTCAAGAATTACGTGTGGAAGACGCGAAAGGTTTGGGCAGAGGGCTTCGAGAGCAGCTTTTTACCCGGCATAGCACAAAAAATAATTCGCACACTTCTTGAAACGTCTCTTAAGAATTACGGAAACTTCCTTTTGTCAGCAGGACTTTATACGGTTTTCTCCTTTTTCGTGAGACGCTTTACCGAGTTCTTTGATACGGCAGGGCTCGTCCACTTTTTGACGGGAACGATCCTTATTGCCGTAGCCGTACCCCTTCTTACCTCAAAGATGAGTCTTGCTGAGGCACTCGGCTCAAGTGTGAGTGCGAGGGCACTCTTTTGCGAGGCGTTCGGTATGAGAGACGAAAGCTTCGAGGTGCCGCTTAAGCAAAGCAAGCTCCGTGCGAATCTTTCGATCTTTCTCGGTATGGCGACAGGACTTTTGTCGCTCCTTATCTCACCGTTGTTTATTCCGATTGCCTCTCTTCTCACCGTGGCGGTGGCAGTTATACTTGCCACACCCGAAATAGGAGTTTTGGTCTCTCTCTTCTCACTTCCTTTCTTATCCTTCTCACCGTCGCCCTCGGTCACACTTGCCGCTATCGTTGGCGTGAGTGCCCTCGGCTACGTGATAAAGCTTATAAGAGGAAAGAGAATAATAAGATTTGAGATAGTCGATATAGCGGTGTTGCTGTTTTCTTTTGTGCTTTTCTTTTCGGGAGTATTCACAGCAGGCGGCGGGGATTCCTTTAGCGAGGCGATTCTTGCTTGCCTTCTTATCTCGGTGTATTTCCTTGTAACTAATATGATGCGTACCGAAAAGTGGGTAAACAGATGCGTCGTGGCACTCGTTTCCTCGGCTACCGTTACGGCGGTACTTGGAGTTCTTGAATATTTGTTCGGGGATACGGGGGCAAGATGGCTCGACCTTAGTTACTTTAGCGATATACAAACGAGGGTGGTATCTCTCTTTGATAACGCAAACGTTCTTGCGTTTTATCTTGTGATTATTTATCCGTTTGCTCTAAATCTCGTGTTCAAGAGCAAGGCTCGGGGAGAAAAATTCCTCGCTCTGTTTGCTACGGCGGCAATTGCTCTTTGCACAGTCTTTACTTGGTCAAGAGGTGCGTGGCTCGGTCTTATCGTGGCTACCTTGATTTATCTTTTCATAAATACGAGAAAGGTCATAAAGGCATTCTTTGGATTTTTACTTGCCTTTCCGCTGCTATCTGTCATAGTTCCTTCAAACGTAGCAAGAAGATTTATGAGCATCGGAGACCTATCCGACTCCTCGACCTATTACAGAGTGCTTACCTGGCGAGGCTCGCTCGGTGCTATCGGAGATAGCCTTATCGGCGGTTACGGATACGGCAATTCCGCCTTTCGTGCGGTATATCCAAGCTACGCCATCGCAGGAATCGAGGCGGCTGAGCATACTCATAGTCTCTTTTTGCAGATAATCTTCGCTATGGGTATCGTAGGCTTCGTTGCCTTCTTTACAGTAATGCTTCTCTTCGCCCAGAAAAACCTTGAGTATTTCAAGAAAAAAGAGACGAAGACTCAGTCGGGAATACCCTCTGCTGCCTTTACGGCAGTAATAGCCGCTCTCGTTATGGGACTTTTTGATAATATCTGGTACAATAACAGAGTTCTTTTCCTTTTCTTTGCGGTAATGGGAATTGCCCTCGCGACAATAAGAATCAGTGACGAGAACGCAAGACGAAGAAATATAGAGGTCGCAAGCGATTGCTCCTCAGCTTATATTGACTTAGAATAAGGAGACGCAAATATGAAAAATAATAATGCGGTTGCCGAGAAAAAAACAGCCAAGGTCAAAAGAAGGTTTAATTTTATAGACGTTCTTATAATCCTCGCTATCGTCCTTCTTGGTGCTATTGTGCTAAATCTATTCTTCCCTAACGGACTTTTCAAGTCCTCGAGCGTAGAGAAGAAAATACAGTACACCGTTGAGTTTGTCGGTGTCGATGAGGCGTTTGTCGATAAGATAAAGGAAAACGATTCGGTCATCGACTCGGTTGCAAAATACAACTTGGGTTCGGTAATGACGGTCGACAGCAGTATGCCGTACACCGAGCTAAAATACGATAACGAGGCAGGTGTCGGACACCTTGCCGCTTTTGAGGATAAGTACAACGTTCTCGTTACTGTAAGCGTCGTAGCTGAATATAATGAGGGCGAGGGATACAGTGTAGGAGACAGACGTATTGCCGTTGGCGAAAAGCTTTCTCTTAGATTTCCGAATTATGCTTCCGAGGGCTATTGCGTGAGCCTTTCGGTAGAAGGATGAGAGGTGCGGTATGGCAAAGAATATAAATAAAGACGGTGTAGCCGCTACAAATAAAAAGGCACACTTCAATATAATCGACGCGGCAATAATCATTCTTATCATCTCTATTGTGCTCGGTATAGTTTTCAGGTCGCATATAATTGAGAGACTTTGGGCTGAGAGCAAGACCGACGATTACGTTGTTTCCTTCTCGGTAGACAATATAAGATACACCACTCCCTCCTATCTCGAGGTAGGTGACGAGGTCTATTTTGCCGATAGCGGTGACCTTTTCGGTACTCTTATGAGCGAGTCCGATAACGTAAACGCACTTAATATCACCCCCGCTTCGGAGTTCTTTACAGATGCGAACGGAAACGTGGTCGAGGTTTTCTATCCCGATGAGGAATCGCGTGTCGATACTAAGGGAAGAATAGAGTGCAGAGGCTATTACGGCGAGGACGGGGGATTCTCAATCGATGGCAGACACTACGTTGCCCCTGGGCAGAGTGTGAACGTCAAGACTGAGCTTGTAACACTCACTATACGTATAACCGATATCGTTCCTCTCGCTAAGTAAGAAAAGGTGTCGAGTTTGAGACGAAAATGGGGCAAATTTTCAAAAAATGACTGTTTTTTGTGAATATATAATGAATAAATTGAAAATTTCGCCGTTTTTTCGTCAAAAGTGCAAAAAGATTTTCTATTGATTTTAGAGCGTTTTTTTGATATACTATTATAAAAGAGTGTGACTTGGGGTATCCCATAACTACTGACAGGAGTGTTTTATATGGTAAAGAAAGACGTTACAATAACAAATAATATCGGCCTTCACGCAAGACCTGCGACATTTTTTATTCAGAAGGCAAATACCTATAGCAGTTCTGTGTGGGTAGAGAAGGAAGAGCGTAGAGTAAATGCAAAAAGCTTGCTCGGAGTTCTCTCTCTCGGAATAGCAAAGGGAATGACAATTACTATTATAGCCGACGGAAACGATGAAGTCGCTGCAATAGACGGTCTTATCGAGTTGATTCAGACCGGTTTCGCTGATTAAAAAGCGTAATAAGGTGTTGTGTTAATTCGCACAACACCTTTTTGTTTGTATCCTGAAAACCACCAGCAGTGCTGGTGGTTCCAAAAAGCTTTAGCTTTGCCCAGTTTATTTATCCGAGCGAAGCGAGAAACCCGCCCCCTTTGCAAGTAATAAAATTTATGCTATCAAAACGGCTATA
>JAFVSI010000024.1 GCA_017503865.1 Clostridia bacterium
TTGGCTCTTTGCAGGTGTTGACGGTGAGTACATACCCGTAAAGGACATAGAGCCTGTAAAATTCCACAAGATGGCTGACTGCCGTTATCGCGGACAGTGTAACGAGGGTGCTGAGTATCAGCCCAATATGATGGAAGCGATCGACTTTACACCTAAGATAGGTCTCAATATCTTTATGATAGAGTTTGATATACCGCTTATATATTACAGTCGGTATTATGACCATCCAAACAATGAAACAAACCGCGAGCCCGAGCCCGTAACTCGCGAACAGGTGCTTCAGTGGAAGCGTCAGTGCGAGGCAGAGCTTTCAATGCGTGGTCTCCAGTGTCACGATATGGGACACGGTTGGGCGGCTGAAAGCTTTGGAATCGACTCGTCGGCAGGCTGGGTGCAGGGAAGTGAAGAGGTATATCCCCCCGAGGCAAAGCCCTTTGTCGCGATGACCGACGGCAAGAGAAAGTTTTGGAACGGACTGCCGATGAGTACACAGTTCTGTATGTCAAGGGACGACGGAAGAGCAATGTTTGTCGAGACGGTTTGCAAATATGCAGCGCTTGCCAAAAACGTTGATTATCTACACGTTTGGCTTGCAGACGGTTCTCATAATCACTGCGAGTGTGACGAGTGCCGTAAGCGTACACCGTCCGATTGGTACATTATTCTTATGAACGAGCTTGATGCAGAGCTTACAAAAAGAAAAATCAATTCCCGTATAGTATTCTGTTGTTACGTTGACACCACGTGGGCACCGAAGACGGAGAAGCTAAACAATCCCGATAGATTCTCTTTGCTCGTTGGTCCTATGTTCCGTAGCTATACCGAGAGTGTTGATGCAAATAAGGACCTTTCGACTATGGAGCTTCCCGAATACGTGCTTAACGAAACGCCCTTTGCACTTGACGTAAACGAGTACGTTGCTCACGCACAAAACTGGGTGAAGACTCAGCACCTGCCGTTCTTTGTTTACGAATATCACCTCTGGCATATGCAGTACAGAGACGTTGCTATGCTTGATTCGGCAAAGGTTCTCTATAACGATATTATAGGATACCGCAAGCAGGGTGGCTCGGGAATAATCGAGGACTGCTCACAGCGTTCCTTCTTCCCCAACGGCTTCAGATTCTCCCTTTACGGAAACACTCTCTTTGACACGAGCCTTTCCTTTGAGGAGCAGCTTGACGATTACTTCCGTCACGCATACGGTGAGGATTACAAGGAAGTTATCGCATTCTTTGAAAAGCTTTCGAAGCTTATCGATTTCAGATTTGCCAACAAGCGTAAGTCGGGACTTTTCAACGAGCCGCAGTACGAGGCAGGGTTCCTCAAGGTTCCGGAGCTTGTTGATTCCTTTGCTCCCTTTGTTGAGGCTCACAAGAATATGCCGAAGCGTGTTCAAACGGTGGCATATAGAATGCTCCGCCGCTACCTTGAGTATTGCAAGGGTATAAGCCGTGTGTTTGCTCTCAAGTGCGTCGGCAATGACGAAGAGGCAAATAAAGAATTTAATAGCTTTGCTGCAAGCTTTGGCAAGTATGAGCTTGAGATGGAGCGTTGGTATGACCATTATCTTGCAACGGCCGCCTTTGGCACTATGGTTGGCAAAATAAATCTTCAAATGCTTTAATAAATAACAAATAAAGGATAACTAATCTATGTACAAAATTTACAAGATAACCTCAAATCCCGTAGTCGATTTTGCGGCGACGGAGCTTAAAAAATATCTTCGAATGATGATGCCACGTTGCGGTGAGATTTCTATTGAATATAACCCCTCGGCGACCGACGGTTTCAGACTTGGTCTTATGCAGGACTTCGGTCTTGACGTAAGCGAGGCACCCTCAGTTGAGCTTGATGATATACTTCACATCGATACCGATGAGAATGGCGGTATTATTGCGGGTGACAACTATCGAAGCGTGCTTCTTGCGGTTTACCGTTATCTCACGATAAACGGCTGCCGTTGGCTCTTTGCAGGTGTTGACGGTGAGTACATACCCGTAAAGGACATAGAGCCTGTAAAATTCCACAAGATGGCTGACTGCCGTTATCGCGGACAGTGTAACGAGGGTGCTGAGTATCAGCCTAACATGATGGAAGCTATCGACTTCACGCCGAAGATTGGTCTCAATATCTTTATGATAGAGTTTGACAATCCTAAGGTTTATTACGACTGGTACTACGACCACCTTAACAACGAGGTGAACCGTGAGCCCGAGCCCGTAAGCCACGAGCAGGTGCTTCAGTGGAAGCGTCAGTGCGAGGCAGAGCTTTCGATGCGTGGTCTTCAGTGTCACGATATGGGACACGGCTGGACTGCGGAGAGCTTTGGCATTGATTCCTCGGCAGGCTGGGTGCAGGGAAGCGAAGAGGTAAATCCTCCCGAAGCGGCTCAGTATATGGCTCTTTATAAGGGCAAGAGAAGAATATACAACGGTGTTCCGCTTAACACAAACTTCTGTATGTCAAATCCCGAGGCATGTGCTAAGGTTGTAGATACGGTTTGCAACTATGCCGAGAAGGCAACTAACGTTGATTATCTCCACGTTTGGCTTGCCGACGGCTCTCACAATCACTGTGAGTGCGACGAGTGCCGCAAGATGATACCGTCCGACTGGTACGTGGTACTTATGAACGAAATTGACGCAGAGCTTACGAAGAGAGAGCTTGCAACGAGAATAGTATTCTGCTGCTACGTTGATACGACATGGGCGGCAAAGGTAGAGAGACTTAACAATCCCGACCGTTTCTCCTTGCTCGTAGGCCCTATCTTCCGTAGCTACACCGAGAGCGTTGACGCAAACAAAGATATTTCGTCTATCGAAGTTCCCGAGTACGTGCTCAACGAGACTCCCTTTACGCTCGACGTAAACGAGTACGTTGCTCACGCACAGAATTGGGCAAAGACACAGCACATTCCGTTCTTTATTTACGAATACCACCTCTGGCATATGCAGTACAGAGACGTTGCTATGCTTGACTCGGCAAAGGTGCTTTATAACGATATTATAGGTTACCACAAGCACGGCTGCTCGGGAATAATTGAGGACTGCTCACAGCGTTCCTTCTTCCCCAACGGCTTTAGATTCGCTCTTTACGGAAGCACACTCTTTGACACGAGCCTTTCCTTTGAGGAGCAGCTTGACGATTACTTCCGTCACGCATACGGTGAGGATTACAAGGAAGTTATCGCATTCTTCGAGAAGCTTTCGAAGCTTATCGATTTCAGATTTGCAAACAAGCGTAAGAAGGGACTTTTCAACGAGCCGCAGTACGAAAGTGCTTTCCTTAAGGTGCCCGAGCTTGTTGATTCCTTCGCTCCCTTTGTTGAGGCTCACAAGAATATGCCGAAGCGTGTACAGACGGTATCATATAGAATTCTCCGCCGTTACCTTGAATACTGCAAGGGAATGAGCCGCGTGTTTGCTCTGAAGTGTGTCGGTAAGGACGATGAGGCGGCTAAGGAGTTTGCTCAGTTTACGGTAAGCTTTGGTAAGTATGAGCTTGAGATGGAGCGTTGGTATGACCACTGTCTCGCAACGGGTGCTTACGGTACTATGATAGGAAAGATAGACCTTCAGGCAGCTAACGATTAACAGTTAACGATTGACAAAATATTTTTTAGATGGTATAATTTACTTATCAAATAAAATCACAACGGAGGATTTTTAAAATGGCAAACAAATATGCAGGAACAAAGACAGAGAAGAACTTGTGGGAAGCTTTTGCGGGTGAGTCGCAGGCAAGAAACAAGTACACATACTTTGCAAGCGTTGCAAAGAAGGCAGGATACGAGCAGATAGCAGCTCTCTTCCTTGCTACCGCTGAGAACGAGAAGGAGCACGCAAAGCTCTGGTTCAAGGCTCTCGGTGAGCTTGGAAACACCGAGGAGAATCTTCTCCACGCGGCAGAGGGCGAGAACTACGAGTGGACCGATATGTACGACAAGTTCGCTAAAGAGGCTGAAGAAGAGGGCTTTGTTGAGCTTGCGGCACAGTTCAGAGGCGTAGCTGCAATCGAGAAAGCACACGAGGAGAGATACCGTGCACTTCTCCGTAACGTTGAGGAGAAGACAGTATTCGAGAAGGCAGGCGTTACCGTTTGGGAATGCCGCAACTGCGGACACGTTGCAGTTGGTGTGAAGGCTCCCGAGGTCTGTCCCGTTTGCAATCATCCTCAGGCTTACTTTGAGGTTAAAAAGGTTAATTACTAATACCTTACATAGAAACGAAAAGCCACCCAAAAGGGTGGCTTTTCGTTTATTCGGTTTTTGTGTTGCGGTCGATAAAAGTTCTGCACGCAAACGATAGGTAGTGATTGCGTTTGCGGTAAAAGTATATATTTCTCGTAGCCTCGATGTCAAGAAGCTTATAATAAACTATATCGGGATTTGCTCCGATACGCTTTACAAGAGTGTCGCTGACAAATGCTACTCCCATTCCCGAGCAGGCAATGTTATATGCGGTGAGCTGTTGGTCGAGTCTGAAAAGTATTTGCGGGGATATTTCGTGCTTTTTGAAAAGGCTTTCCGCACGCTTGCCCGTATCGTTTTCGTGATTGAGAAGAATAAAGGGGAGGGAGGAAAAGTGGGAAAAGTCTATACCGTTCGCCGTAAGGTGGGCGTTTTTCTTTATTTCTTCGGCATCAAAGCTATATTTGCCAAGCTTTTGGTTGATGTCGAAACTGCGGGGAACGGCAAGCAGCAGGCTCTCCGCCATATATATATCGGAAATTATTTTTTCGTCGGCTATTTTCGCGTTGTCGATTATAATATCAAGCTCTCCGTCGTAAAGCTTTTCTATAAGGTTTTTTGTTTTGTCCTCGATAATATCAAATTCTATTTTTGGGAATTCACTGTTGAAATTCGAAACCATCTTAGGTAGGATAAACGAGGAGAAAAAGCTGCTTCCGCCTACTCGTATCTTTCCTGCAAGCAAACCCTCGTGGTCAGATATGTAAGTTGCAAATTCCTTTTCCTTGCTCTCGATTTCAAGGGCATATCTCACGTATTCCTTGCCTACGTCGGTAAGTGTTATCGGAGTACTTGAACGGTCAAAAATGGGAGCCGAGACCTTTTCCTCTATTCTTTTTATAGTTGCAGACAGCGAAGGCTGTGAAACAAAAAGCTTTTTTGAAGCCTTTGTAAAGCTCCTCTCGCGATATACCGTTAAAATATAATCCTTGTTCTTAAACATAGGTGCCCTTTCTTATAATTTCAAAATTATGATAAATATGATACAATATGTATTTGATTATATCACTTGTTTGTAGTATAATCAAGCGGTATGAAAAAATAATTTAAAAAAAGGATTTTTAATTATGGATTTTAGGATTGAAAGTGACTCGATAGGAAAAAAGCAGGTGCCCGCCCACGCATATTACGGTGTGCAGACCTTGCGTGCATACGAAAATTTCAGAATAAGCGATACAGAGACGCATAGGGAGCTTATTCGTGCGATGGTTGAAATCAAAAAGGCTGCGGCAATAACTAACGGACGTGCGGGCGTTATTGATAAGAGAATAGCCGACGCTATGGTCGAGGCTTGTGACGACATACTTAGCGGAAAGTATCTTGATAATTTTATCATCGATGCCATACAGGGCGGTGCGGGTACTTCACTTAATATGAACGCGAACGAGGTGGTTTGCAACCGTGCCATAGAAATACTCGGCGGCAAGAAGGGGGATTACAGCATTGTTCACCCTAACGACCACGCAAATTGCGGACAGTCGACTAACGACACATACCCGAGTGCGGGAAAGATAGCAACGATACGACTTCTATCAAAGGCGATAGAGGCACTTGAAGTATTTCACGATACTCTGAAGAAAAAAGCGGCGGAGTTTGGCGACGTTATAAAAATGGGAAGAACCGAGATGCAGGATGCCGTGCCGATAAGCTTCGGTCAGAGTTTTAACGCGTATGCCGCCGTTGTGGAGAGAGATATAAAGCGTTTTAAGACTGCAATTTGGGAGTTATCAAGACTCAATATGGGCGGTACTGCTATCGGTACTGCTATAAATGCTGACAAAAATTACGTAAAAAACATAGTTCCCACCTTGTGTGAGGTGACAGGGCTTGAACTCACACAGGCAGATGACCTTGTAGATGCGACGCAAAACCTTGATTGCTTTGTTCATGTTTCGGGTATTATTAAGGCTTGTGCGACAACTATGTCGAAAATAGCGAACGACCTCAGACTTATGTCGTCAGGTCCTCGCACGGGATTTGCTGAAATCAATCTTCCCGCAAAGCAGAACGGCTCTTCTATAATGCCAGGTAAGATAAACCCTGTTATTCCAGAGGTCATGAACCAAATTGCCTTTAACGTTATCGGAAATGACACAACTATTACTATGGCGGTCGAGGCAGGACAGCTTGAGCTTAACGCCTTTGAGCCTGTACTCTTTTATTGCCTCTTTGAGTCTCTTGACACACTCACAAACGGTATAAACGTGTTTACAAAGGACTGTGTAAGCGGTATTACGGTAAACGAGGATATTTGTAGCGATGAGGTAGAGAAGAGCATCGGTATCGTGACGGCACTTTGTCCCTACATAGGCTATACAAAGGCAAGCGGCATTGCAAAACGGGCACTTAAGGAAAAAAAGAGCATAAAGGAAATTCTCATTGAGGAGAACTTCGGCTTTGACGATGACATTGGCGACATTCTCGATCCTCAAAAAATGATATAAAATAGATCAGCCGCCGATGTTTTCGGCGGCTTTCTTTGTTTGAAGTGACAAGCAGATAGTCATTGACTTTATGCGAGAAATATAGTATAATAAATATGTACCGCTGACGGGAAGTGAATTGACACAGTGCGGTATAATCCAAAAGCACCTATGCCGACCGTCTGGGCGACTCTTTTGTGTGAAATATGAGTCGGGTGATTATGTTTTTGGAGGTATTATGATGAAATTTGAACAGTGGAACGGTTTTTGCGGTAACGAGTGGCAGGACGATATAAACGTTCGCCGCTTTATTCGTGACAATTACACACCTTATACGGGTGACCATAGCTTTCTTGTAGGCCCTACCGAGCGTACTGAGAAGCTTATGGACAAGTTTAACGAATTGTTACGTCTTGAGGCTGAGAGGGGCGGTGTGCTTGACATCGATACTGTCACCGTATCTTCTATAAACAACTATGCACCGGGCTATCTTGACAAGGAAAACGAGCTTATCGTTGGACTTCAGACCGACGCACCCCTTCGTCGCGGAGTCAATCCCTTTGGCGGAATACGTATGGTGCGTTCTGCCTGTGAGGCATACGGCTACAAGCTCTCAGACGAGGTAGAAAACGAGTTTAAGTACCGTACTACTCACAACGAGGGCGTTTTCAGAGTCTATACCGATGAGATGAGAAAGGCTCGTCATATCGGCATTATGACAGGACTTCCCGACGCCTATGGACGCGGAAGAATTATCGGTGACTACCGCCGTGTTGCACTCTACGGTGCCGATGCACTTATTGAGCACAAAAAGGCTGACAAGGCACGTGTGGGTGAAAACCTTATGACTGCCGACAATATTAGACTTTGTGAGGAGCTTTCACAGCAGATATCCTTCCTCGGCAAGATGGTAGTTCTTGCTCAGTCCTACGGATACGATATTACAAAGCCCGCAAAGAATGCACGCGAGGCAATTCAGTGGACCTATTTTGCATATCTTTCTGCTATCAAGGAGCAGAACGGTGCGGCTATGTCTATGGGCCGTGTTTCGACCTTCTTTGATATTTACATTGAGAGGGATATAAGAAACGGTGTGCTTGACGAGACGGGTGCTCAGGAGCTTATCGACGATTTCGTTATGAAGCTCCGTATGGCAAGACATCTCCGTACACCCGAGTATAATGAGCTTTTCGGCGGAGATCCTATGTGGATAACCGAGTCGCTCGGCGGAATGTCGCATTCGGGAACAACTCTTGTTACAAAGACGACCTTCCGTGTACTTAATACGCTTTACAACCTCGGCCCTGCTCCCGAGCCCAACCTTACGGTGCTTTGGTCTGAGCATCTTCCCGAGGGCTTTAAGAAATTCTGTGCAAAGGTATCTATCGACACCGACTCTATCCAGTACGAGAACGATGATATCATGCGTGTAAATTACGGAGACGACTACGGAATTGCTTGCTGTGTTTCCGCTATGAAGATAGGTAAGCAGATGCAGTTCTTCGGTGCGAGATGTAATCTCCCGAAGCTCCTTCTTCTCGCTTTAAACGGTGGATACGATACCGTTTCGGGTATGAAGATAGGTCCGCAGATCGAGCCCTACGGCTCCGACAAATTCGATTACGATGCCGTTTGCAACCGTTTCCATATCTACCTTGAATGGCTCAGCCGTCTTTACGTCAATACGATGAACGTTATTCACTATATGCACGACAAGTATGCGTACGAGAAGATACAGATGGCTCTTCACGATACCGACGTTGAGCGTCTTATGGCGTTTGGCGTTGCGGGACTTTCGGTTATTACCGACTCCTTCAGTGCTATGAAGTATGCTGACGTCAAGCCTATCCGTGACGAGAACGGATACATCGTTGACTTTGAGACAAAGGGAGATTTCCCCAAGTTCGGTAACGATGACGACCGAGTTGACAGTATAGCTAAAAACGTGCTTGCAGACGTTATCGGTGAGCTTCGCAAGACACCGACTTATAAGAATGCAATACACACTCTTTCGGTGCTTACAATTACGTCGAACGTTGTTTACGGTAAAAAGACGGGTGCAACACCCGACGGAAGAAAGGCAGGCGAGCCCTTTGCTCCCGGTGCAAATCCTATGCACAACCGTGAGTGCTGCGGTGCTCTTGCTTCTCTTAACTCGGTTGCAAAAATCCCTTACGACTACTGCCGTGACGGAATTTCAAACACCTTCTCGATAGTGCCTGACGCACTCGGCTCTGACGAGGAGACGAGAGTGGCAAATCTTGCAGGTATCCTTGACGGTTATTTCAAGAAGCACGCTCATCACATAAATATTAACGTTCTTAACCGCCAGAAGCTTATTGATGCTTATAATAATCCCGACCTTTACCCGAATCTTACCATTCGTGTTTCGGGATATGCCGTAAACTTCCACCGCCTCTCACGTGAGCAGCAGAAGGAAGTTATCAGCCGTACCTTCCACGAGGTGCTTTGATGACGGGAAGAATAAATTCCATACAAACTCTCGGGACCGTTGACGGTCCCGGAGTTCGTTTTGTACTTTTTATGCAGGGCTGTCCGCTTCGCTGTGCTTACTGCCACAATCCCGATACGTGGGATTTTTCTGGCGGAAGTGAGGCGAGTGCTACCGAGATATTTGAAAAGGTAAAAAGATACCGTGATTATTTCGGCGAGGAAGGCGGTGTCACTGTTTCGGGCGGTGAGCCCACTATGCAGGCGGATTTTGTGCGTGAGCTTTTTGAGCTTTGCAAAAATGAGGGAATACACACAGCGCTTGATACATCGGGTTGCTTGTGGAACGATAAGATTGAAAAGCTCCTTTCGGTGACCGACCTTTGCTTGCTCGACTACAAGATGACGAACGGTGCTGATTATCTTCGCTACACAAAATGCGAAAAAGTGGCAGTCGATAAGTTTCTCTCGGAGCTTGAAGCGAGAAATATCGACACGTGGCTTCGTCAAGTGATAGTAAGGGGAATAAATGATAATGCGGAGAGTGTAAAGTATCTTTATGACGTGGCGGACAGACATTCGTGCGTTAAGAAGGTAGAGCTTCTAAAATTCCGCAAGCTCTGTGCCCCGAAATACGAAAACCTCGGCATAGAATTTCCGTTTGGCAACATTGAGCCGACGAGTGACAGCGATATAAAAAGATTGCTTGAAGCAGTGAATAAATAAAAGCTCCCTAAAAAGGGAGCTTTTGCTTTGCTTAAATATTTCAAATTATGATTTATAGGTGTGTTCGCGTAAAAGGTTTGATATACAATTACAACCATTCTTGTAGGGACCGGCGTCCTCGACGGTCCGAAAACGATTGGTGAGGATTTTTTTACGGATGCCTGCAAACAAAGGATATTCACCAATTTTGCAAATAAAAAATCGTTCGTAAGGCGGACCGTCGAGGACGCCGGTCCCTACAGTGATTTAGATGAAATCCTTCGTTTCTCCGCCTACGTGACACACCTATAAATACCAATTTATTTATCAAACAAAAAGCACTTGTGAATTTCACAAGTGCTTTTCTATTTTTATTTTACTGTTTCTTAAGCTTAACGCTTATCTTAACTGCATCGAGGTCGATGTTGCCGACGTAATCGGGAGCGTCAACCGAAACGATTTCAGCAAGAAGGTCGTGGCAGAGCTGCTCACGGCTCTCGGTGATAACGCTTGATGCGAGTTCGGAGTCGGTATTGAACTCGAGGAAGATTCTGTCGCTTACGTCAAAGCCTGCTTCCTTACGGAATACCTGACACTGACGAATGATATCACGGAGAAGTCCCGCACGCTGAAGCTCCTCGGAGATGTTTACGTCAAGAGCTACGAAATCGTCGTTGTACTTGTAGATAGCAATATTGTCCGCAGACTTCGAGTTTACGGTGAAGGCATCTGCCTCAACCTCAATTCCCATCTCGTCAATCGGTACGTTCTTGCCTTCCTTAACGAGAGCAGAGAGCTTTGCCTGTGCGGCATCGTCAAGAGTAGCAAGATATGCCTTAACAGCGTTTGCCTTTTCCTTGAGAACGCGTCCTGCAACCTTGAAGTTAAGGGTGAGGAAGTTTGATTCAAGCGAAGAGGTATCTGTAAGCTCTACAACCTCGCCCACGTTAAGCTCGGAACGGATAACCGAACCGAATGTCTCGATTGCACTGTGACGCTTTTCGTTCGCCGAAACGTAGAGAGTTGAGAGAGGCTGACGGATCTTTACCTGCTTCTCATTACGGAGCTTAAGACCGAGAGCTATCATATCTCTTGCCTCTTCAACGTCAGCGAGGATCTTGTCATCGGTGATGTCAAGCTCAGGAGAAACGGTGGGATAGTCGGTAAAGAAAACCGAGGTTGCAGCTTCGTCGGAGTATCTCTTTATAAATCTCTGCCAAGTTGTCTCTGTGATAAAGGGAACGATAGGAGCCATTACCTGAGTAATAGTCTTTATTGCATAGAAGAGAACCATATATGCGTTCTGCTTGTCAGCGTCGTTCTCGGTCTTCCAGAAACGTGCGCGATTTGTACGGATATAGAAGTTAGAAATATCGTTAACGAATGCCTCGAATGCAACTATGACCTCACGGGTAGAAGCATCGTCCATATATTTTGTTGCCTCGCGAATGAAATCGTTTGTCTTGATAACGAGCCAACGGTCGATAGGACAAAGTGTATTTACGTCAAGCTTCGAAAGGTCGAGCTTAAGGTCATCGATGTCCGCATAGGTTGCGAAGAATGTTTCAAGGTTCCAGAAAGCAAGGAGCTTTCTCTTTGCCTCGTCACCGAGTGTGAAGCCGAAGCGAACGTCGGTAGAGGTCGAAGAAGAGGAGTAGATGTATCTTGATGCGTCAGCACCGATAATGTCTGCCGCCTCGTCGAAGCGGATCATAAAGCCTGTCTTTGAGAATCTGCTTCCGTCCTCGCTTACGACCATTCCGTGAGTGGTAACTCTCTCATAAGGAGGCTCGCCAACAAGAACGGTACTCATAAAGAGCATTGAGTAGAACCAAAGTCTTATCTGCTCCTTCATCTCGATTACGTTAGATGCGGGGAAGTACTGCTTCCAGTATTCCTTGTCTGTGAGGTATTTGAGTGTCGAGAAAGGAACGATACCTGCATCAAGCCAAACGTCACCTACCTGAGTAACTCTCTCTACCTCGGCACCGCAATCACATTTCACCTTGACATCGTCGATCCAAGGACGGTGGAGGTGAGGAATAGCATCAACCTTTGATTTATCAACTGCCTTTTCGTAAAGCTCGTCCTTTGAGCCTATAACTGTGAGCTTGCCGCAGTCGGGACAGAGATAGAAGGGGAGGGGAAGTCCGTAGAAACGCTTACGGGAGATGTTCCAGTCGGACATATTCTCGAGCCAGTCAAGCATTCTCTTGCCCTGGTATGCAGGCTCCCAACGAACCTTTTTAGCGTTCTCTATAAGCTTCGGACGAAGCTCGTCAACAGCGATTGCCCACTCCTTGCCGAGACGGAATATGATCTCCTTCTTACATCTCCAGCAAACAGGGTAGCTGTGCTTATATTTGTGTGTGTAGAAGAGCTTGCCGCGACTCTTTAGCTCGTCGAAAACAAGCTGGCGGCAGTCCTGTGCGTCAAGACCCGAAAGGAAGCTGAAGCCATTATAGAATATACCGTATTCGTCAACGGGAATGATCTTAGGAAGACCGATAGACTCACCGAGAGCAAAGTCCTCGGCACCGCATCCGGGAGCGATATGAACTACTCCACATCCCTCATCGTCTGCAACCTCGTCCCAAAGAACAATTTTGTGTGCGAACTTCTGCTCGTCCATCTCGGGGAAGCAGGTCTCGTATTCCTTGCCCTCAAGGTCGGCACCTGTCATGGTGTCAAGGAGAGTTACGCCATCCTTGCCCTCGAACTTCTGCTTGTAGTAGTTGAGAGAGGTTACGTAGTTGTGCTCCTCGCCCTCAACGTGAAGTCTTACATACTTCATCTCGGGATTAACTGCGAGAGCTACGTTTGCAGAGAGTGTCCAAGGTGTGGTTGTCCAAACGAGAATGTAATCGTTCGTGTCCTTTATGGGAAGCTTGAAGAATACTGCCTCGTGCTCGATTTCCTTATAAGAGCCTGTCATTTCGTGCTCGGAGAGCGACGTTCCGCAACGAGAGCACCAAGGCATAGGCTTATATACCTGACGGATCCAGCCGCCCTCGTGACATTTCTTTAAGAATGTCCAGATGCCCTGGATATTTTCGTCGGTATAGGTGTAGTAAGAGTTATCCCAGTCCATCCACTGACCGAGACGCTTTGACTGCTCGGTGATAACTCCCGAATACTTCTTTACACGCTCGATACACTTCTCAGTGAACTTGTCAAGACCGTAAGCCTCGATATCGTGCTTTGTCTTAAATCCAAGCTCCTTCTCAACCTCAACCTCAACCCAAAGGCCCTGAGAGTCAAAGCCGTTGCGGTAGTGGGTGTCGTAGCCCTTCATTGCGTGATATTTGATGAAAGTATCCTTAAGAGTTCTACCCCAAACGTGGTGGATACCCATAGGGTTGTTAGCCGTGATAGGACCGTCTATAAAGCGGTACTTGGGGCCGTTTTCATTTTTCTTCTTAAGGGTGGCAAAGCAATTATTGTCTTCCCAAAAATTAAGTATTTCCTTTTCATTTTCAACAAAGGAATACTTTGTGTTGAACTTGTCCTGCATTATGAGTACAATTCCTTTCTTTATATATATACTTATCCATATTACATACATAGTTAAGTATAGCACAAGCGTTCTTTATTGTCAAGAAATTATGCGATTTTTTAGATAACAGAAAAGTTGCCTTATACTGAGCTTGTGTTTTTTCGTGTGATTTCTTTTAGCAGCTTAATAAAAAGTCTCCCTTTACACAAGGGAGACTTTTTGGCTAATTATTACGTGTGCGTGTTCAGTTTCAAACTTTTCTATAAGTTTTAAATTTGATTCAAGGATAAAACGACATATATCGGTGGGGTTATCGGGATAAATCTTAACCTTTCTTGTTCCCATATCTATAAATACATTTTGGCTTTTGTCGATTGAAAGAACAAAAAGTCCGTTGTTCTGTAGTAAAGAAGCAATCTTTTTTATGGCAGATGACTTATCCTCGATGTGCATAAATGTCAGTGACGAATATATTACGTCAAACCGTTCGCTGAATTCGAAAGAGGAAAAATCACCGCATACAAGACGTACGTTGCGGTGTAACGTTAGGTTTTCACTTGCACGACGTATTGTTTTCCGAGAAATATCAATTCCAAGCAACGATTTACAGAGAGGAGCTGTTTTAATGGCAAGGCGACCGGTTCCGACACCTATCTCTAAAACAGACTTGTCTTTGTCGAGTAGCATGCTGTCGATAAATCTTTGACCGTCCCATTTATCCATATAGTCTTTTAGTGGCTTGGGATCGTTAACGGGATCGTTATTTTCGTCTATCAATTTGTCATAGTGGTCGATTATTTCATTCATTATCATTAACCTTTTTGCTTTTTACTGACTCCATAAAGCGTACCGATTCCGAAAACCACTGTGCTGCTGTGTCGTTTACTCTGCCGACAACGGGAGTGGCGAGCGAGAGTCCGTGAGGGCCGTCGGGATATATGTGAAGCTCGAAGTCGATTCCGTTCTCGGCAAGGGCAGAGGCAAGGAGAAGGGAATTTTCTACGGGAACAAGCTGGTCTGTTCTTGTGTGCCAAATAAATGCGGGAACGGTATTCTTGTCAACTCTCGTTTCAAGCGAGACCTCGCGACGCTTTTCCTCATTGTCAGCCTCGTCGTGAAGAATGTTTATAAACGAGCCCTTATGTGCATACTTTCCGCTGTTTATTACGGGATATGCAAGTATCATTCCCGCAGGGCGGGCATAGTTTTCGGGCATATCTATTGCATCTGTGACGTACTTGCTGTTATATAGAATACCGAGAGAAGCCGCAAGGTGACCGCCTGCCGAATATCCGTTTACAAACACGTAATTGGGGTCGATATGGAATTTTTCGGCATTGTCCTTGATGAATTTCATAGCCATTGCCGCCTCAATTAGCTGACCGGGGAATTTTTTGCCCTCCTCGCCTACCTCGGCACTCGTTACCGAATAGTCGAGTACAAAAGCATTAAATCCCGCCGCAAGATAAGCGAGGGCGATAGGCTCACCTTCAATATTTGAGCAATATCTGTATCCGCCGCCGGGACAGATGAGCACAGCCTTGCGGCAAAGACTTGGCGGTACGTCGGGTGTTGCTCCCTTGACGTATGCAGTGAGCGTTATCTTCTTGTCCTTTGTCTCGGTAAGAGTAAAGGTTTCAATAGTTGGAATAGTAAGCATTTTGTTACCTCTTGTTCAAATTTTGCAAACGAAGTTTCTACCTTGTGGTTGAAAAGTTTTTGCGTCTCTTTTTTCAAAAAGAGACCGCAATCCAACGCGCGTAGCGTTGGTCGCTCGTCGCAACGAGCGAAGCTCCCCTATCGTTCGAAACGCCACGAAGGGTGAATTTCGTCCTTTGGGCGAAAGAGGGGAACGCACACGAGGGGGTTCCCCTCACTAAACGCAAACTAACTAAATCGTTTGCCGCTTTTCTTTGCGGAAAGAGGCACAAAGAAAAGCTAAGCAAAAGAAAATGCCGTTTTCACGAGGCTCCGCCTCGAGCTCCGCGAGCTCCCCCAAAAGCTCGACCAAAACTTTTTAAACCCTTTCCAAACCCGTTCGATAAATACCAATTTGTCAATAGGTGATAGCAGCAGAGCAAAAGGCACGTACGACCTACGACAATATTCTTCGTCTTGTTGACGATCCCGACGTGCGTGATCCCATAAAATTCCTCAGGGAAAGAGAGGTAGTGCATTATCAAAGGTTTGGTGAGGCCTTAAGACACGTACAAGATAGACTTGACTCAAAGAATTTCTACGCCTATAATCCCTCGTTCGACAAACCGAAGAGAAAATAAAAAGACTCGACGTAGGCTCGGTATCATAAGGAAGTTTGCAAAACGACCGACAGAGAGTGCCTAAACGGGAAAAATCCATCACAGACGTAAAGTCTGTGATGGATTTTCTTTATGTTTTTCTATTGTATTATGAAGAAATTATGATATAATAACTGTAAAGAATTTCTCTGTCCATAAAAAAGGACACAACTTGTGGTATACTGTATTTGAAAATGAAGATATACTTAAGGAGACAGCTATGAACATTACAGAAAAAATTGACTTGGCAATCAAGCTAAAGGAAACAGGCTCGACGGACGGAGTATATGATGTTCCGTATAAAGACGGAATGCTTCACAAAGCAGCTTATATGACAAACGGTGAATGGCAGATTTTCTTGGATGCTATGCCAAAAGAGGCACGCAAGGAGTACGGTGAGGGCGGCGGTGACGAGTTTTCGGAAAAGAACGGACACCCTCCCAAGATGGCATCCTACGGATCCTCAAGCCGTATGATTTATAATCTTTCCCGCGAAAAAAAGGGATTTCATTTTGAAAAGAAGCTTTCCACGACTATCGGCGGAAAGGCAAATCTTGACGGATTTTACGAAGACGAGAATCATTATATTTTCGTAGAGGCAAAGTGTCACGAGCCGTATACCGCAAAAAACGTTACGGTAAGCAAATGTTATGAGGGACTCTATCGTTATATTAACGAGCGTATGCTTGGCAGTATTCATATCGATATGGAAACAAGCAAATGCGGCAGATACTTGAACGTTCAATACCTTGCCGGCGGCGAAAAGCTTGAACGATTCGATTTAAAGCAAATGATATGCCATCTTCTTGGAATAGCAACGGGAATGCTCAAAGGCACGCTTGAAAGAAAGCAGAGTGATTTTATATATTTGCTTTATGATCCCACCGAGCTTGATATTGAGTCCGACGCAAAGGAAAAAATTGACGCCATATACGTGAGAACGTGCTACGAATGTAATCTTATTGATTTTGCTGAGCTTTTCCGTGTTATCCTTGAATTTCTGATAAAAACTGAGTTTCAGGGTGTAATGTCGGGCGAAGAGTTAGATAGCATAATCGTAAAATTCACTTTCACACTTGCGTCGCAGGACTTCTATCCAATTTTGATACAGTAATTTTGTAACGAAGGATTTAGATATCAAATATGATTCAAGTATTGTTGGTGAGGTTTGATTTTTGAGACGAAGGTGCTCCCAATAAAAAATAGAGAAACCGTTTTGGTTTCTCTATTTTTTATTGACTTAAAGTGCCGCTGCACCTATGATTCCCGCGTCGTTGCCGAGCTTCGCTATGCGAAGTGCGGTCTGCTTATCAAGAAAGCCGCCGTACTGCTCCTTGCGGACTATGGGAAGGAGTGCGTCGATAAGCGACTGTCCCTCTCCCGAAATTCCGCCACCGAGCGATATTACCTCAGGCTGGAAAATGTTGATGATATTCGCAAGACCGATAGCGAGATAGTAAACGTACTTATCGTAAACCTCTTTTGCCGCCTCGTCACCCGCACGCATTGCATCGCAAGCGGTGCGACCGTTGACTCTCTCAGCTTCGCTCATCTTTGTATATCTGCCTGCCTTTTTACATTCCTCAATCTTTTCGTTAGTCATAGCGGTAAGTGCCGTTGCTGAGGAGTATGTCTCCCAGCAACCGCGTCTGCCACAGGTACAAGGTCTGCCGTCAACCTCGATAACGATGTGTCCAAGCTCGCCTGC
>JAFVSI010000025.1 GCA_017503865.1 Clostridia bacterium
ACACACGAGGGGGTTCCCCTTACTAAACATAAACTAATTATACCGTTTGCCGCTTTTCTTTGCGGAAAGAGGCACAAAGAAAAGCTAAGCAAAAGAAAGTGCCGTTTTCACGAGGCTCCGCCTCGAGCTCCGCGAGCTTTTAAAAAAGCTCGACCAAAACTTTTAAACCACTTTTCCCAATCCGTTCGACAAATACCAATTTAAACAACAGAGAGCAGCTACTAACTCTCAATCATACATCGAAAGAGCTGCTTTTGCGGTATCCTTGAGCATTTCCGCGACGGGCGTTGGCGACAGGATTTTGAGTTTTGAGCCAAATCCGAGTGCCCACGAAATAAAGGTGGGGCTGACCATTACCCTAATACTTGCCTCAAACTTTTCACCTCTCGGAAGCATAGTGACGTCGGTGCCAAAGCGGTCGATAACAACACCCGCAAGAGAGTTGTCGCACTCAATGCGGACGGTCGTCAGCTCACCGCCAAACATACCGAAGGTCTGCTTTGAGTATATCGCCATATCAAAATCCTCAAAAACCTCCGAGCCCTCGCGTTTTTCGTCACTTATCGAAATTTTTACCATCTTGTCTACTCGGTAATGCTTGATCTTCGATACAGCGGAATCGTATGCTATCATATAGTAATACTCGTCGTCCCAAGTGAGAGCCCAAGGGCTGACCGAATAGAGAGCACCGTCGTGACGGAGTCTCTTTTCCTTTTCGGGAGTCCACTCGTAATACTTAAATGTTATCTTCTTGTTATCGTTGATTGCGTTATGTATAAAATCGACGTTATAGTAAATACTCTCGTTCATCGCTTTTATACGGTTTGAAACGTAAACCTGTCGGTTAAGACGCATAGCCTCATAGGTACTTGAGAATTTTTCAAGCTTTTTGATAAGCTCACCGCTCTTCTTTGCAGTAATGAACTTCGACGCCTGTACCGCATCGACGAGAAGCTTTAGCTCGGGAAGCTCGAAAAGTCTGCTTTCAAGATAATATCTCACGCTCGAATCACGTACCGTCTCGATATTCATTCCATAAGCACGAAGAGTATTTATGTCATCATAAAGGCTCTTTCGCTCGGCACTGATATTTTCGTCTGCGAGCAGCTTGATTATCTCGGCAAGCGTCAAGCTGTGTTCACAGTCAGTCCTCTCGAGAAAGATTTTCATAAGATAGAGTATTTTAAGCTTTTGGCTTGAACTTTTTGCCATTGTTCGTCCCCCTTAACCTACGAGAGCTGTGATTACCGCATAGCCGATTATCAATGCGTTTATGATAAAGCTGCCTGCGACCGTGAGCATCGAAAAGCCCGAAAGTCTCTTTGTCTCGTAATATTCTTCCTTAGTTGCATAAAGATTGATGTTAGAATTCATAGCGTATGCCTCCTTTTTTATCTTACACCTATATTATACAAGGTGCTTTGTACTAAAAACGGGACAATGCGACAAATTTCTGCAAAAAAGAGCAATTTTTATAAAAATGCTCTTTTTTGTTTTTTATTTTGAGAGATACTCGTCGATAGCCTTTGCGGCAACCTTTCCCGCACCCATAGCGGAAATTACGGTAGCGGCACCCGTAACGGCATCTCCACCCGCGTAAACTGCATTTCTCGATGTAAGACCGTCCTCGTTTACAACGATTCCGCCACGGCTGTTTACCAAGAGCCCCTCGGTCGTAGACTTGATAAGGGGATTAGGTGACGTGCCTATCGACATAACGACCGTGTCAACGTCAATTATAAACTCGGAGCCCTTTATCTCAACAGGACGGCGACGGCCTCGCTCATCGGGCTCGCCAAGCTCCATTCTCACACACTTCATTCCTGTAACAAAGCCGTTTTTCTCGTCTCTCGGATTTTCGGGATTGTTGTATCCAAGAATTTCTACGGGATTGCAGAGAAGACGAAATTCAATTCCCTCTTCCTCTGCGTGCTCAACCTCCTCACGTCTTGCGGGAAGCTCGTCCATTGAACGTCTGTAAACTATATAGACCTTGTCAGCACCGAGACGAAGAGCCGTTCTTGCCGCATCCATAGCAACGTTTCCGCCACCGACAACGGCAACGCGTCCGCCCTTCATTACAGGCGTCGAGGCTCCGTCAAGATATGCCTTCATAAGATTACTTCTTGTCAAAAACTCGTTTGCCGAGTAAACTCCCTTGAGAGATTCGCCCTCAATTCCCATAAAGTTGGGAAGCCCTGCTCCCGAGCCTATAAATACCGCTTCGTATCCCATCTCAAAAAGCTCGTCAACGGTGAGCGTCTTGCCTATAACTACGTTTGTCTGTATGTCCACTCCGAGCTTTTCGAGAGTTTCTACCTCTTTGGCAACGATAGACTTCGGAAGACGGAACTCGGGAATTCCATATACAAGCACACCGCCCGCTACGTGAAATGCCTCGAAAACTGTCACGGAATAACCCTTTTTCGCAAGGTCACCCGCACAGGTAAGTCCCGAGGGACCCGAGCCGACGACAGCAACCTTGTGACCGTTAGGCTGAGGGCTTTGGGGTTCTTCGGTAGAAAAGGTGTTGTGCCAATCAGCAACGAATCGTTCAAGTCTGCCGATACCGACCGACTCGCCCTTGATTCCTCTGACACACTTCGACTCGCACTGAGTCTCCTGAGGACAAACTCTGCCGCAAACGGCAGGAAGCGACGAGGACTCTGTAATAATCTTATAAGCACCCTCAAAGTCGCCCTCTTTAATTTTACCGATAAATTCGGGAATTCTTATTTTTACGGGACAGCCGCTAACACACGGCATAGTCTTGCAGTTAAGGCAACGCATTGCCTCGTCAATTGCCACGTCCTCGCTGTAGCCGAGTGCTACCTCACTAAAATTATGTGCACGGACGGAAGGCTCCTGAACGGGCATTTCGTTTCTTTTAGGATTCATATTTGCCACCTTACTGCACCTCCTTTTTGTAGAGATTGCAGGTTTCCTCGTGAGCGTGTCTCTCAAACTCGAAGTACATGCGTCCACGAGACATAGCCTCGTCAAAATCCACCTCGTAGCCGTTAAAATCAGGGCCGTCAACACAGGCAAATCTGGTCACCTTTTTGCCGTCAACGTTAAGAGTCAGGCGGCAACCTCCACACATTCCCGTTCCGTCTATCATTATAGGATTCATAGAAACAGTCACGGGCACCCCGAAAGGCTTTGCGGTGAGGGTTACAAATTTCATCATTATAAGAGGACCTATGGTGATTATCATATCAAAGGTCTCACCTGCCTCAAGCATTTCTTTAAGAGGAGCTGTAACGTTGCCCTTTTCACCGTATGAGCCGTCATCGGTCATAACGAAAAGGCGGTCGGACGAAGCTTTAAATTCGTCCTCAAGGATAAGAAGGTCGCGATTTCTAAATCCTATAATGCTCGTTACCTCAGCCCCCATCTCGTGAAGCTTTTCAGCTATTGGCATAGCGATAGCACAGCCAACGCCACCACCGACGATACATACCTTTTTTAGTCCGTCAAGGTGAGTTGGCATACCGAGAGGACCAACGAAATCCTTTATAAAGTCGCCCTCCATTTTGTGAGCGAGCTTTTCTGTGGTAGCACCTACCACCTGAAAAATTATTTTTACCGTGCCAAGCTCGGAATTGACTCCCGCAACGGTAAGCGGAATTCTCTCCGCCCCCTCTTCGGGACGAAGTATTATAAACTGCCCCGGTTTTGCCTTTTTTGCAACGAGCGGTGCTTCGACGTGAAGCTCGACAACAGTCTCGTTGAGGGGCTTTCTTTTAATTATCTTATACATAAAAATCTCCGTGTTTTTTGGGATAACTTAATAATTATACCACAGACATTCCAAAGAATCAAGATTTTTCGGGCTTATTTTTTCTTTTTATCAATGGAAGGTAAGCTTGTAAATATTACCCGAAACCTCTGCGTAGTAAAGCTCTCCGTCAATGACGAACGCCGCCTCGGGCTCAACTGTAAGTCCCATTTTATAGAGCTTTATCTCGGTCAGCTTCTTATCTGCAAGGTCAACAATTTTCAGTGATGCAGGATTCTTCGCACTGTCGGTAAAGCCCTCGAGCGAATATATCTTACCGTCGTAATAGGTACAGCCCTGAAGATATTTGAAATAAGGAACCTTAAAGCTATCTGTTATATCGTCCTTTGTAAGAGTAACCTTTTTGACCTTTAATTCAGAGTCCACAGTACCCTCGTCAAGGGCAGGAATATCAAACTCAAAGAAACGGGTCGAAGAATCAGCATCTCTCATAGTAAATGCGATAAGCTTGTTTCTATCGGTGTCGACAACAAAGTTACCGTAAGGTCTTACGTCACCATTTTTAGATGCCCAAAGCTCGGTATCCGACGTAAAGCCGACCTTGATGACCTGAACGAGCGTGCTCTTGAAGGCATTTCCCTCTCGCACTATTCTATAAACTCCGCAAACGCCTATCATATCCTTGTTGTCGATTCCGTAGTTGTTGTAGATATTGCTGTAAAGAAGCGGAAATTCATCGCTCTCCTTGTATTTCGTGCTTCCAAAGCAAACCGAATTGCTATGAGGCTTGAAAAGCTTGACCTTATCAAGTGTAAACGAAGAAACGAGTGAATAGTCCTCAGTCGAATAAACCTTGCAGGTACCCGAGCCCGTAAAGGCGAAGAAATATCCGCCATATGTTGCACCGTCCTGAAGTGCCGATACGGCACCTTCCTTCATAGCGGTAGCCACGTTTGTCGTGCCAAGGCTCTCGCCCTTGTATTTGTAGCTGTACACCGTAGGTGCGGGTATCTCGTATCCGCTTAAATATATCTTTACGTCGGCAGCCTTAGTATCGCTCTCAAGAGAGATATCGGCACCGCTCGTCTTACAAAATGCAAACCTTACGTACTTTACGTTCTTGTTCCAGTCAAGTATCTCCTCGTCTGTTATTCCCGCTCCGTCGGGAAGCCACACACCGCTCGTCGGCATTGTGGGATAGGTAGTTGAGCCGTTACCTATATATTTCTTGTTCGAATCGTACGCAAACCAGGTAACCTTATATCCTTTTGCAAGCGTTATAGCATCAAAGCTCTCAATAGGTATAAAATCAGCGGTTCTGAATCTTGCCTTGTTAGCTCCCACCTCACCGTTTTTAGCGGCAATCGTGCCGTCCTCAAGAGTCACGGCATAGAGCTTCTCTTCCTCCTTGTTACAGACAGAACAACGGCTCACGCCATCACTCTGCTTTACCATATCGTGTCCCTTTGCCGAGAGAGGTATCTGCGAGAGAATTATCTCGCCACAGTCAGCACACTTCTCGCCCTCAGAAAGACCAAGCTCGTTGCACTCAGGCTCAATTCCCTCAATTGCAACAGGTGTATGGATATGCGACGACTCGTCCGCCAAGCTCTCCTCAACGTCCGAGGATTTCTCCACACCGCAGGAGGTAAAAAGTAAAATAAATACAAGACATAATATAAAAAATTTCATATGTATAAAACCTCACAAAATTCTTACCTTAAATTTTATCAAAAAACCTCTCCCGTGTCAACTAAAATTAAAAAATACGGAGCATATTGCTCCGTATTTTCTTTTTATTTCTCGTGCTTCACAACACAGCATTTATCTATGCCGTAATATTTAAAGCATTCTATTGCGTGTTCGTCAATTCTTTCTCCGCAAACGAGAATTGGAACTGCGGGCGGACAGCCGACAGTGGGCAGTGCCAAAACTCGACCAACGCACTCTTTTGCCAAAAGAAGCTCAGAAGGAGCGAGCATAGCCTCGCGGATAGAGGTGACCTTCTCTCCCGAAACGAACGCGGGCGGCTCAAACAGTATTGGCGGCAAAGGCACAATACCGCAAAAAGCTTTATAGAGCCTATCGAGCATTTCCCCGTTCATACTGGCGGAGAGCATCAGCACGACGTAATCGGGGTCTGCAAATTCGGGCTCGATTTTTTCCTTACGCAAAAGAGAAGCAAAGTCATTTCCGGTATATCCGTATGGCTTTGTAGAGATAGTCAGCTTAAGCGGCTCGTTGCCGTGAAGCAAATACCCTCTCTCACGCAGTCTTTGCTTGAATTCTTCAATTTTTTGAAGCAATCCCCCAAGACGTGCGGCATAGTCGGTCAAATATACGTTTGCCATATCCAAAGACTGCAAAACAAGATAGGAAGGGCTTGTAGAGCCAAAAATCATCAAAGCGTTTTTTGCCTGTGCTCCGACTGCCTTCTCTGCAGAGGGAGACAAATGCAGATAAGCTCCGCCCGTAAGCACGGGCAACGTCTTGTGAGCAGAGTCGCAACAAATATCAGCACCGAGGCATATAGGGTGCATCGACTTCGGCAAAAACCTAAGATACGCCCCATGTGCATTGTCTACCGCAAGTAAAACACCGTGACGGTGGCAGACCTCGGCAATCCCCTCTATATCTGCTATCATTCCGAGATAATCGGGGCTCGTTAAGTAGAGAGCAACAGGCTTTTCCATTGTATTTTTAAGATATTCGTCAAGCTCTTGCGATGAAAGATTGCAGGAGAGGTAGCTCGCAGACGACTTTGGATAGAGCCATTGTACGTCAACGTCAAGCAAGGCGGCAGCCGTCAAAAACGTTTTGTGTGCATTTCTCCCTGCGGCAACGATAGGCTTTTTTCCCATCTCTTTTGCATACTGCACAAGCAAATACAGCATAGCTCTTATACACTGAGAAGAGCCCTCGGTAGAATAATATGTCTTACAGCCAAAAATCTCACTTGCATTAGCTTCGCTTTTCGCAATTATACCGTCAGCTTCATAGAGACTGTCAGCACCGCATATTTCGGTAAGGTCGAGCTGCTCTATGCCTAAAGGGCCTTCCCCCTTGTGTCCGGGCATATGAAGTCGCATTGTGTTTGACTCGGTATATTCTCGCACAAAATCACAAATAGGTGTATCCATCTTATTCACCCAAAGCACGGGCAATTGCAACCATAATGGCACATTCCATACGCTTACGGAAAAGCTTACAGCCGTCCTCATAAACACCTGTTACAGAGCCTGTTGCGTGGTATGCGTTTGCAGCACAGCCACCCGAGCAGTAGAGCCTTGCCCAGCAATCTCTACATTCGGGGTGTGCATAAACGTTGCAAGCGGCAAACTCGTTCTGGACCTCGGTATTCGTTACACCGTCCCAGATGTTGCCAAGCTTAAAATGCTCGTCACCAACGAACTGATGGCAGGGATAAAGGTCGCCCCAAGGGGTTACCGCCATATATTCCGTACCACTGCCGCAGCCCGAAATTCGCTTGTATATGCAAGGTCCGCCCGTAAGGTCTATCATATAGTGATAAAAGGTAAAGGGCTTGCCCTCTTTATCTCGCTGAAGCATAAGCTCGGCGAGCTTTTCATACTGATCCATAACGAGTGCCATATCCTCTTCGGTAAGTGCCGAGGGATCGTCTGCGGCACAAACGACAGGCTCCATACTAAGCTCATTGAAGCCAAGCTCAAGCATCGTCTCGATATCCTTCAGAAAATCGGGGTTGGCGTGTGTAAACGTGCCACGCATATAATATTCCTTGCCGCCGCGTGCCTCAACGAATTTTTGGAATTTTGGAACAATTTTTTCCCAACTGCCGTTTCCAGCATAGTCAACTCGGAATCTGTCGTGTATCTCTTTTCGCCCGTCAAGGCTAAGCACAACGTTTGAGCATTCCCTATTCGCCCACTCGATGACGTCGTCGTCAACAAGGACACCGTTTGTGGTCAGCGTAAAGCGAAAATTCTTTCCCTTTTCCTTTTCAATGCTGCGGGCATAGGCAACAAGCTCTTTGACGACCTCAAAGTTCATAAGAGGCTCGCCCCCAAAGAAGTCGACCTCAAGATTATGACGTGTGCCCGAATTTGCGACCAAAAAATCAAGTGCCTGCTTGCCCACATCAAAGGACATGACCGCTCTGTCACCGTGATATTTTCCCTGACTTGCAAAGCAGTAGGAGCAGTTTAGGTTGCAGGTGTGTGCAACGTGAAGGCAGAGTGCCTTAACAACACCCGCCGTTTTCTGCTTAAGCTTTCCCGCCATAGGCTCGAAGGTATCGGGTGCAAAAAGCTTTCCCGAATTCTTAAGGCTCTCGACCTGAGTGTAGCACTCCTCAATATCCTCTTCCAAAATACCGTCACGTCCGAGGTATTTTTCCTTCATTTCCGAAAGAATATCCTCACGGCACTTCTCTTCAAAAAGGGCAATTATATCGTAAGCAACCTCGTCCACCACGTGAACAGAGCCCGAGCAAACGTCAAGCACTACGTTATAGCCCCCCAATTTATACTGATGAATCACTTTTTTTCTCCTTTACGAAAGAAATGCCGCCGAGATCGGCGGCATTTTCTGGATATGCAATTACTTGCTTTCCTTTGTGCTCTCGCACTGCTGATTTGCAATGCCGCAGCTGGTCTTGCAGGCAGACTGGCAGGATGTCTGGCACTCGCCGCAACCACCGTTCTTAGCACTGTCGCACAAGTTACGAGTTTCAATAGTCTTGATGTGTTTCATAGTTTCACCTCATATATTCAAAATTCACTACGGTTATTCTAACACAAATTGCCGCCCTTGTCAAGTACGTGCGACAAATTATTCTGCGTTATTCCCTTGAAAAGTCAAAGTGGGGAAAGATCCTTCAACCTTTCCCCACAAAAAGCTAATAATCAGTTCTTTTTGGGCTTTTTGATCTTGTTGAGCTTCTTGTTCATCTTAAGAAGCTCCTCTTTGGTGAAGTTTACGTTCATCATACCCATCATACTTGTAAGACGAAGAACTGTAAATCCACCCATCATCTGCATAAGGCCGCCGTCTGCCTTGAGGTCAACGTCAAAGCCACCCGACTTCTTGCCCTCTGCCTTATCCTTCTTATTTGCGTCCATCTTCTTTTTGATCTTAAGACCAACGCCGATAAACCACATCTTTCCGCGTTTCGATTCCATAATGTCGGAAATCTTATCGTTGAGCGAAAAACGTCCCTCGGGAGCGTCAATATCAAACCAGTTGAGAACCGCACCCTTTTCAACAAGGACGTAGTCCATATTCATCTCGTCGACCTTGCGTATCTTGCCCTCGTCAGAAAGCTCGCCCGCCTTTGCAACGATGGTGCTCTCGCCCACGTTCTTAACGTCAAAGTAGAAGAAGTGATCCGCTGCCGTCTTCTTGCCGATGCTCTCGCCATTTACGAAAAGCTCAACCTCGGGAAGGTTCGAGTAAACCGTAACCTTAGTTACGTCCTCAACTCTGTCGATGTATCTCTTGCCGCAAAGGTGAACGAAGGGATCTACCTCGGGAGAAACGAGCCAAGCCTTGTAAGCATAGAAGGAGTCCTTCTTATACTTTCTGTCCATAGTAACGAGTCCCTTGTGGTTCTGTCCGTTCTCGCCGCCCTCTGCTCTCGCATCGGCACCGAAGTCAAACATATTCCAAACGTGAGTAGCCCAGATATATTTTCTTGTAAAGAGCTGCTTGATAAGCTCCTCGTGATAGTATGCCTGATATTCCTCGGTGTAGTCGCCCTGCTTGGGATCGCTCGTGTGCCAGTTAAGAGCCTCACAGCCGTACTCGGAGCAGCCTATCGGAATAGTGGGGTGAGTCTCGTGGAACTTGTCAAACCAAGGGCCGTTCATCGAGGTATCGCCGCCGTACCAGCCAAAGTAGTGGTTATAGGAAACAACGTCGGGAATGAGCAAATAGGGATCGTCCATCTTGCACATAGAAACAGCCGCTATAGTGGTAAGACGAGTCTTATCCATCTCGTGAACGAGGTCGTTGAGTATGCGGTGGTTTTCAAGAAGGTCCTCGTCAGATCCACCGATAGAAATTTCGTTCGAAAGTCCCCAAACAACAATAGACGCGTGGTTGTAGTTCTGTGCAACGAGCTCCTTCATCTGCGAGATTGTATTCTCACGTCCCGTAGGCATATGCTTTGAAATATAGGGTATCTCCGCCCAGATAACAAGTCCCTTCTCATCGCAAAGATCGTAGAAATACTGGTCGTGCTGGTAGTGAGCGAGACGTATAGTTGTAGCTCCTACCTCAAGGATAAGGTCTATATCCTCTTCATGATGCTCGGGAAGAAGTGCGTTACCTACTCCCCATCTGTCCTGATGGCGTGATACTCCGCGAAGAGGATACTCCTCGCCGTTAAGAATAAAGCCGTTATCGGGATCTATCTTGAACGTGCGGCAGCCGAAGCGATTGCATACGTTATCAATAACATCGCCACCCTCTACGATCTCAACCTCACAGCAATAGAGGTAAGGATCGCGGCGTCCGTGCCAGAGGTGAACGTCACTTATCTCGAAGGTAACCTTGCTTTCCTTCGATTCTATCTTCTTTAGCTCATTCTCTTCCTTGTCGTAAAGAGTATATACGAGTGTCTGTGCCTCAGTGAGATTCTTTACGTATACCTCGACCTCAACGCTTGCGTCCTTGCCGTTTACGGTAGGTGTTATCTTAAGACCGGGTGCTCCGTAATAGTCAAGGTCAAAGTGCGAATTGTTTACGCAAACAAGATTTACGTCACGGTATATACCGCCGTAGAAGGTAAAGTCTGCCATCTGGGGATATACCGTCTCGTTTATAGTGTTTTCAACTATAAGTGCGATATCGTTCTCGTCAGCGAGAGCCTCTGTTACGTTAACTCTCCAGGTGGAATAACCGCCGTCGTGGTGAGCGAGCTTGTTGCCGTTGACGTAAAGGTCAGCAGAAGAATTCGTACCTCTGAACTCGAGGTAATAAAGGTCTGCTGCGGGAAGGTCAGCCTTCTTTAAGGACTTTACGTAGAGGCAGTGACCGCGAAAATAATCGTTACCGCCGTCCTGTCCGTCAATTGCGTTCCAGGAGTGAGGAAGGTTTATCTTCTCGCCCTCTCTTACGCTGATGTCGGTTGTATCCTTTACGAAAAGCCAATCTTTATTGAGATTTATTATGTTTCTCATTCTTTTCTCTCCTTGTTTAAAATCTAACTATATGATTGTACCACGAAATTGTTAACTGCGTGTTAATACTTTAAAATGGCGTCCGACGATTCTGTCGGACGCCGTAAAGTCAAAATGATTATTTTACTTTTCCTCAGCCGAGTGACGTGCTGCAAGCTCATCGTTCATCTTAGCAAGTGTCTTCTTGTCAAGATTGAAGATAACGCCGATACCAACAAACTGAAGGATAGCGGAGAACAAATAGAGTCCTGCTACGAGCCAGCACATATTGTGAGATGTCTGGAAGGACTGTCCCTCTGTACCAAGCTCGGAAACGTAACCGAGAACTCCCATCAAAAGAAGCACGATAGAAGGACCAACACCCTGAGCAAGCTTACGGAAGAAGGAGTGAAGTGCGTAAACAGTTCCCTCTTCTCTCTTGCCGAACTTCCACTCAGCGTAGTCGATAGCGTCTGCCATAAGTGCCCAGGATACACAGGTGTAAACACCCATACCGACACCGAAGAATACAAGACCGAGCATATAAACGATAAGTGCTACGTCAACGTTAGTGATCAAGGGGAAGAAGAGCATAATAACTGCTCCTACCAAGGATACGAGCATACCGCCAACACTTGCTTCCTTTTTACCGAACTTGTCAACAAGCTTCTTGATGAAAGGAATAAACAAGAACATAGGAAGGAATCCTACAAGCATAACAACGCCCGAAAGCTGAGCCTTACCGAAATATGTAGCGAACATAACCGTTGTTGCGGTGGTTGCAGACTGCATACCGAGGAACATACCCATAGCGGCAAGTGTTGCACCGACTGCGGGACGGTTCTTCATAAAGTTGCCGATAGCACCGAAGAAGTTGAACTTCTCGCCGCCCTCGTTTGTCTTGACCGAATACTCGTCAACACGGATAGTGATCTTCTTGATCATGAACATAAAGAAAGCAAATCCGATGAAGCCCATAATAAGAGCCGCGATAAATACTCTGTCACCGAGAAGAGTCTGGACCTGCTTGCCTGTCTCTTCGTTGATAACGGGATTGCCTGCCTCATCAACAACGTTTTCCCAAATAAGGAAAGGAAGAATGATGGAAGGGAGCATATTACCGACCATAGAGCCGATAGATCTCCAAGTGGAGAGCTGTGCTCTCTCGGAAGGATTGTCGGTTACGAGGGAAAGCATTGAGCCGTAAGGAACGTTAGCCATAGTGTAAGCCGCATCCCAGATAACGTAACCAAGGATAAAGAGAACTGCCTTAACAACTTTGCTTGCGTTCGGGAAAGGAAGGAAAACTGCCGCTCCGCCAATAATAAGACCGAGTGCACCTATGAAGATATACGTCTTGAACTTACCCATCTTGTATCTTCTCTTGTCAGCATCGATCATAGCACCGATGATGGGGTCGTTTATAGCGTCCCAGATCTGAACGAGAAGGAGAAGAGCGGAAAGAAGACCTGTCTCCATAGTCATATAAATAAGCCAAAACGTCTGAACAGTACCCTTGAGACCGAAGCTCATGTTACAGCCGACGTCACCTGCGGCATATGCTAACTTATCCCATATGCCGAATTTGCGATGCCCATTAGCATCTAACTTGATTTCTTTTTTTGCCATTGTCATTTCCTCTTTCTAAATTTTTTAAATTATCAAAAGTGCTGAGATAACACTTATAGTATACTCCCATTAGGCAAAAAAACGGTAGTACAAAATTACTGTATTTTTGTATTATTTTTATTTTATCATCAAAGTTATTGTTGCAATTATCAAAATAATATGTTATAATATCGGTTGAATAAGTAAAATTGACCAAAAAACACGGCACAAGGTCATCTTAAATCAAAAGGCAGGTACGAAATGAATTATGAACGGGAGCTGAGCCTCCTTTTAGACGTGCTTAAAAAATGTCATATCCACTCGGCTATTCTCTCCCCTCTTGACGGCATTGAAGCTATGATAGATCCCCACCTCAAGAGCATTTTGGGAAGTCGCTCGGACGTAAGTGTAAGGCAGGCATTCGGCAACGTTGAAAGCAATACCAAGTATAAGCTCACCGACGAGCTCGGTCTGAGGTATATATTCCTAAGACTGCCCGGCACGAGCGAGAAGAATATTCTTTTTATAGGTCCTTATCTCTCGTCACCCATCTCCTCGGCTCAAATACTTGAGATAGGAGAGAGGGCGGGAATCGTTCCAAATGCCCAAAAGATACTGGGCGAGTTTTACTTTTCCCTTCCCGTTATCACCGACAGCGACAGGATCTTTACGCTGATCGACTCGTTTTGCGAGACCGTGTGGCAGACGAGCCTCATCAATACCGTAGAGCTTAACGATAACTATCTTCCAATTCTCTACACCGAAAGCACGGCAAAGGGCGAGGGCTTTGACGAGATCGCGGCAGGAATAAAGCTTATGGAGACGAGGTACTCGTTTGAAAACGAGCTTATCCGTGCGGTAACTCTCGGTCAGCTTCATAAGGAAAATCTTTTTTCGATAGCCTTTAACGACCAGATGTTCGAAAAACGAACGGCAGACCCCTTGCGAAACACAAAAAATTACTGTATAATAATGAATACCCTTCTCCGCAAGGCGGCGGAAAACGGCGGAGTTCATCCTATATACGTTGACCGTATGTCCTCAAAATTCGCGGGAAAAATAGAGCTTATGACAGATACAAAAGCCTCAGCGGCATTTATGAAGGAAATGTTCTCTTCTTACTGCCGTCTTGTGCAAAAGCATTCGATGAAGCAGTATTCCTCGCTCGTAAAAAAGACTATGCTCGTAATAGATACCGATATTTCAGCCGAGCTTTCACTAAACACCCTCGCGAAAAAGCAGGGGGTAAGCTCGGGCTACCTTGCCACCGTATTCAAGAAGGAAACGGGCAAGACGGTCGGTGAATATATAAAGGACAAACGTATCGACTACGCAACCTATCTTTTAAGCACCACGCATTTGCAGATACAGACGGTAGCCCTTCACTGCGGCATTATGGACGTGCAGTATTTCTCGAAGGCATTTAAAAAGAAAACGGGAAAGACACCGAAGGAATACCGCGAGGACAGCCGCGGTAGCAGAAAGCTTTAAAAATTAAATCAATTTACTAATATAAAAGGAGACGAAAATATGCCAATGAAAATGACATTCCGTTGGTACGGTGAAGGAAACGACCGCATAAAGCTCTCGGATATAAAGCAGATCCCCGGCGTTGACGGTATCGTTTGGGCACTTCACCACAAGATGCCCGGCGAGGTCTGGGAAGAATCTGAGATAGCCGAGGTAAAGCGTCAGCTTGACGAGTACGGCTTCAATATGGACGTTGTCGAGTCGGTAAACGTCCACGACGACATCAAGATAGGACTTCCCTCTCGCGATGCCTACATCGAAAACTACAAGACCACCATTAAAAATCTTTCGAAATTCGGTGTAAAGGTAATTTGCTATAACTTTATGCCCATCTTCGACTGGACGAGAAGCGACCTCTTTCACCCCGTTGGAGACGGCTCGACAGCTCTTTTCTATCAGAAAAATATGATACAGGACGATTACAATGCTATGGCAAAGTACATTCTTGATTTCACCGAGAAGTACAATATGTCCTTCCCCGGCTGGGAGCCTGAGCGTATGGCAAAGCTTGACGAACTGTTCAAGGCATACGAGGGAGTTGACCACGAAAAGCTCTGGGCAAATCTCAAGTATTTCCTTGAGGCAATAATGCCCACCTGCCGCGAGTGCGATATCAAGATGGCTATTCATATGGACGATCCGCCTTGGGATATTTTCGGTCTTCCCCGCCTTCTCGTAAACGAGGCGAATATTGACCGCTTCTTAAAGATGGTCGACGATGAATACAACTGCCTCACGCTCTGCTCGGGCAGCCTTAACGCAGATCCGAGTAACAACGTAGCCGATATCGTCCGCAAGCACTGCGACCGAATAGCTTTTGCTCACATAAGAAACGTAAAGCATTTCGAGAACGGCGACTTCTCCGAGGCAAGCCACAGAGACTGCGACGGAGATACGGGCATTCTTGAAATTCTTAAGGCATATCATGACTGCGGTTTTGAGGGATATATCCGTCCCGATCACGGCAGACATCTCTGGGACGAGGGCCCCGGAAGGGTTCGCCCAGGCTACGGACTTTACGACCGTGCACTCGGCATTATGTATATGCTCGGTGTTTGGGACAGCCTTGAAAAATTTGATAAAAAATAAGGAGATCTTTATATGATACAGCTTCCAATAAATATAGATTACAGCGGCAAGGTAGTTGTCGTAACGGGTGCGGGCGGACTTATCTGCGGTGCTATGGCACGCGCTTTTGCACAGTCGGGTGCAAAGGTAGCCGCTCTTGACCTCAATGAAGATGCGGTAAAGGCACTTGCAAACGAGCTTAAGGCAGACGGCTTTGTCTGCGAGGGATACAAGGCAAACGTGCTTGACCCCGAGGCACTCGAGGAGGTTCACAAGGCGGTTATCCGCGACCTCGGTGAGTGCGATATCCTCGTAAACGGTGCGGGCGGAAACAATCCGAGAGCTACCACAGACAACGAGTATCAGCACGAGGCGAAGGAAGGCGGAAAGTCCTTCTTCGACCTCGAGGCAGCAGGCGTTGACTTCGTATTCAAGCTCAACTTCCAGGGTACTCTCCTTCCCACACAGGTTTTCGCAAAGGATATGGTGGCAAAGAAGGCAGGCTGCATTCTTAACGTGTCCTCGATGAACGCGTACACCCCTCTCACGAAGATTCCCGCATACTCTGCGGCAAAGGCAGGGATCTCGAACTTTACACAGTGGCTCGCAACTCACTTTGCGGGTACGGGCATTCGCTGCAACGCAATTGCCCCCGGCTTCCTCGTCTCCGCACAGAACTATAAGCTCCTCTACAATGAGGACGGCACACCCACAGCAAGAAGCGCGAAGATCCTCGGCGGTACACCTATGGGAAGATTCGTTGACGCGTCCGAGCTTCTCGGCGGTACTCTCTTCCTCTGCGATGACAAGTCCGCCTCGGCAATCACGGGCGTAGTCCTTCCTATTGACTGCGGCTTTGCGGCTTATTCGGGAGTTTGATTATGTTTTTTGACGATGATCTTCTGATTTATAACAAGACAGGCAAGGCTCTTTACGAAAAGGTAAGAAAATTGCCCATAGTCGATTACCATTGTCACCTCGACCAAAGAAAGATAGCGGGTGACGCAAGCTTTTCCGACATCGGTGAGCTTTGGCTCGCGGGCGACCACTATAAGTGGCGTGCCATGCGTCTCTCGGGTGTTGACGAGTATTATATCACGGGTGCGGCAAGCTTTCACGAGAAGTTTTTAAAGTATGCCGAGATAGTGCCTAATCTTATCGGCAATCCCCTTTACTATTGGACACACCTCGAGCTTTCCCAGATATTCGGCATAGATATTCCCCTTAACCGTGACACCGCCGAAAAGATATACGAGGCAGCTAACGAAAAGCTCAAAAATATGAGCGTTCAGGGAATGCTTAACCGCTTCGGTGTGGAATTTATAGGCACGACGGACGATCCCGTCGACGACCTCGCAGACCACAAGAAATACGGAAATATAAACGTAACTCCCACCTTCCGCCCCGACAAGCTTTTCACCTTTGAGGAAGGCTATATAAGGAGGCTCGGTGAGGTTGCAGGACTTAAAATCAAGACGCTTGACGACCTGCTTTCAGCCCTCGAAAAGAGACTCGATTTCTTCGTGACGAAGGGCTGCCGTATGGCAGATCACGGAATGGACGCCTTCCCCGAGAGCTATGCAACGAAGGACGGGGCCGCAAAGCTTTTCGAGAAGCGAGGCGAGCTTTCTGACAGTGAAAACGAGGCACTTCGCGGCTTCCTTCTCGTATGGCTGCAAAAGGAATATGCCAAGAGAAATATCACCGTTCAGCTCCACTTTGCCGTGACGAGAAACGTAAATCCCGCGTCATTCGCTCTCTGCGGTGCAGACAGTGGCTTTGATGTCATAAGCGAGACTCCTTCGGTCAAGAACGTTGTCGGCTTCCTCAGCCAAATATGTGACGAGGAACGCCCAAACACCGTGCTTTATACCCTGAACGACGCAAATCTTGCCTCAATGGCATGTATAAGCGGTGCTTTCAGACGCGTCAGAATGGGTGCGGCTTGGTGGTTCAACGATACCGTTGAGGGTATCCGCAAGAATCTTAGAACTATAGCCGAGTACTCAATTCTCGGAAACAATCTCGGTATGCTTACCGACTCCCGTAGCTTTTCAAGCTACTGCCGCTTCGACTTCTTCCGCCGTATTCTTTGCGATTACGTAGGAAATCTCGTCGAGAAGGGCGAATATGACGAAAACGCGGCAACAATGCTTGTAGAAAATATATGCTATTATAATGCAAAAAGGATGGTAGAATAATGCAAAAGTTTATCCCCGTTGTAGTAATCAAGGAAATGGCTGAGACTGACAAGATCCTCACAGCCCTCAAGAATAGCGACATTATGTGTGCCGAGATAACCTTCCGTACCGCTTGTGCGGCAGAGGCTATCGAGTATGCAGTAAAGAATTATCCCGATATGGAGATAGGTGCTGGAACGGTCATCAATGCGGCACAGTGCGAGGCAGCACTCAAGGCAGGTGCGACCTTTATCGTCTCCCCCGGCTTCTCTCCCGCAGTTGCGACTATTTGTAAGGAAAGAGATATTCCCTACTATCCCGGTTGCGTAACACCCACCGAGATAATGGCGGCACTCGAGTTCGGTATCACCACCGTTAAATTCTTCCCCGCAAACGTATATGGCGGACTCAAGGCTCTTAAGGCACTCTCCGCTCCCTTCCCGCAGGTCAAGTTCATTCCCACAGGCGGCGTTGACAGAAGCAATATAGACGAGTTCCTCGCCTTCGACAAGATAGCCGCTATCGGCGGAAGCTTCTTCGTCAAGGAAGCCCTCGAGAAAATGAACGAGGGTAAATAAGTTTATATACTTAGAAAAGAAGAGTAAAAAAGCAAAAGGCACACGAAAATTCGTGTGCCTTTTCTATAAATTCTAATTGGATTCTATTATCTCGTAACCCAAACATCTGGCTTTATTTATAAAATTATAAATATTACCTATTCCCCACTGTGTAGAAACCCAAACCTCGTCATTATTCAAATATATTGGTTGCCTTGTGAAATATCTCTTGTCGGGATCACTGCAATGTCTTTTAATGCTCAAATCTTTAGGTGTAACAACAACACCCGTAGAACCCTGCAATTTGTCATAAAAAACTTCTTTCAATTCATAATACGTAATCGACGGATTGTCTCTTACATAAGCCCTTACGACTGCGAGAACCAATTTACATTTGTTATACTCATTTCCTTCAAAAGCAAACCTACTATAAGGTGGCGGTGGTGGCGGTGGTGGAAGTGAGATTCCTCCGGATTTTTGATCCTTATTTTTTACTTCTATCAAAATGTCTTTAAAAGCCTCTTCTATCTCTTCCACGGTATAAAAAGATTCAAAATATCTTTTTACCAAATCAACGACAATACTAGAATTGAGCTCTTTTTTGATTCTTCTGATGTTTTCGTCAAAATTATTTTTAGAATCGATAAAAACTTCAATGTTTTCAAAAGAAAAGCTATCCTTTCTAAACATTTCAACAAACTTTATTCCGTCGGGATTATCTTTAGTAAAATCAATTTCAACATTTTTAGTTATCTTGTCAGAATAAATGTATACATATAATTTATTGCATACTAAAACACCCACAGATATTTCCAACAATTTCATATAGCTTAGCAGTTGATCTTCCATTCTTTCATCAAATGAAAGACTATATTGTTTTAATTCAACATCAAATAGAGAGACACCCGTTTTTTTAATAATTATATCAGGGATAGTGCTTTTTCCCGAACCGATATGTATTGTTGGCTGTGGAACGATCTCACCAAACAAAGAACTATAACCAAATAATTCAGAAAAAAACATTTCCCATTCTTTTTGTGCTACACTTTCCGGTGCATGAAGATTTTTCTTATGCTGTTCAACAATGTAATTCCATATAAATTTTGAATCCATATTTTTCTCCCAAAGATGTATTTTATTTGATTATATCACAGTTTCTGACAAAATTCAACACTACAAAAAATGTTAAATCTTTGTAAACAATGTCGAATTGAAATATCAAGTCCGAGTTTTGTCCACCGAGATATGATATAATTAAAGTAACAATTTGATTTTTATATTCAAGGAAGTGTTAATTATGGATTTTCAGTTATTAGAAAAACTTTCACGTTTTTCGGATTTAATACCAAATGTATATAGTTCAAAGCAAAAAAACAAATCGAACAAGGAAATTATCCTAATAAAATTCACAACCGGGAAAAGCATAGTTGCGGAAAAGAATCCCGAAATCAAAATAAACCGTTTTTATATTCTCAACTGCATTTCGACAGGACTTTTATTTGACTCCTATGATGAAGCAATGGAATACAGCCAATATTGCAAACAACTTGAAGGATATAAAGACATATTTGAAATAAATTTCCTTCCACCATACAAGCAAATAACTATACATGTGTGTATGATGGAAAACAGTAGCGATAAATATAGAGTATATATGCAACTTGATAACTATCAATTTTCCGAAGAGCAATGGTTATCAACCGCCTACAATGGAAGGCGATTCAAAGATTTGGACAGAGCATTCATTTTTGCCAATGAATTTAAAAACAGGTTAATAGATTCCTCCGATTCTTTAGAGGTTTCTCTTGTCCACGACACCAAAGTATTTTATCATATCAAGGAGTAACTATAATGAACTTGGTTGGCAAGAAAATCAAATCAAACAAATATGGATTAGCTACAATTCAAGAAGTTCTTGAAAATAAGCTTGTTATTTCAATTGATTCAGATTACAAAACTGTAACTTTACGCATTCCTGATGCATTTGAGAACAATACACTTTTTCCATGGACAGCTCTTGATGCGAATGTACAAAAATATATACTTAACCATTTTTTCACGAATGAAGAATTTTTATATGACGTAATTCATGACAAATTTGGACAAGGTAAAGCAATAAAAATAGAGCCATCCAAAGAATTCCCCCAAGATCGTGTTATCTTTATAAAATTTGAGTCTTCAATTAAAAATTTTCCATATCCAGATGTTTTTTATTTCAAGCATTTACATGCAACTGATCAAATCATTCAAAAGCAAATTGAAAAAGATATAACGATCTGGTTGAATCCCCCTCTTCCTCCACAACAACCAATACAAACAGGATGGTATCATTGTAGCAATGCTTTTGATACATATACTTATCTCTGCAAGAAATTCTGTTGGAACGATTCGATGGCTTTTTGTTTCAAAAGATTTCAAACTATGTACGCCTCCAATGCAACTCCCGAAGGCTTTGGAGTAAGCTTTTTTGTGCACAATAGCTTAGGAGAAAGTTACAGTGAAAACTATTCTTGGTTCAATAAAGTTTATGCTGATAAAATAGAGGAAATTTGGTTTTGCAACGCTAATTTTATGCACAACATGGATACCCGTGTTATATTCCTTAAAACTCGAAGTGGATACGAATTCAGCGGTATATATGAACCTATAAAAATCGAAACAAGAACTATAAATGGAAAAGAAAGAAAAGTGAAGATTTACAAAAAAATATCCTCTAAATATCCACAACAATGAAATTAAAACATCAAATTACCAAACAAGTATTTTACCTTAAAATAAAACAATTTGGATCTCCATAAAATTTACGTTTTTTTGCAAATTTAACCGTTTTTTATAAAAAGACAATACGCCTTATGGCAACAAAGACGTGCTATAAGGCGTATTTTTGTAATTTCTCGTTCTTCGTGATAATGAATGGTAGACGGGAGTTTCGCCTTCGGCGAATATACCTTCGCCCTACGCCTGAAAAGCGAGCTTTTCGACCTTCGGGCGAGGTATGCGAACCCGATTCGTGCGAATATTATTTATCTTGAATGGGGTTGACTACCGTCGCACGAGCGATTTCGCTCGTGAGTCCACCAAAAAAGAGAAGGCCACGCATTGCGTGACCTTCTCTTTTTTGGTGGACCCGACGGGAGTCGAACCCGTGTCCGAAAACCTCTTGATATAACCTTCTCCGGGTGCATTCTATGATTTAGAATTCCCCTCGGCAGACGCTCATAGACAAGCTTCTGCTTTGGGTAGCCATTTTATGCGTGGGCGGTTCAATGGCGAAACGCCGCCGCACGTTCACCGCTTACTTGACGCTCAGTCTGATGCCGCGATACTCATCAGAGGAACGGGTGGCTAAAAAGCCACAGCACTGCCCTTAGGCAGCCATTGCTACTTTATTGTTAGCGTTTAATTTTAAATTTAGGCATTTTAAGAGATTACCCAGCTCTACCCGCTTATTATACCTCAAAATCCCCGTCGAAACCTTTACGGGCCCATGTTTGAGGTGAAGAACGAAGAATTTGCTTGTAGGGACAGGCGTCCCCGACTGTCCGCTTATCAATCGTATTTAGACTGATCTCTCATTCTTCTATCCATTTCCCTATTTGCCTGCTTTTCGGCAGCACTGTCTCGCTTATCGTAAAGCTTCTTTCCTCGGCAAAGACCGACCTCGACCTTGACGTTCTTTCCCGAAAAATAGAGCGACAGCGGCACAAGCGTAAAGCCCTTTTGCGTTACGAGTCCCTGCAATTTCATAAGCTCTCTTTTGTGCATAAGCAGCTTACGGTCACGCAAAGGCTCTCTATTGAAGATATTTCCCTTCTCATAAGGGCTGATATGCATTCCTACCACAAAAAGCTCTCCGCCGTCAAAATGACAGTAGGCGTCCTTGAGGTTGACGTTGCCCTGACGCAGACTCTTGACCTCAGTACCGAAAAGTGCAATACCCGCCTCATACTTCTCATCAACGAAAAAATCGTGCCACGCCTTTCTGTTTTGTGCGATAACTCTCGACGTTTTCTTCTCTGCCACGGCTCATCCCCCTCTCAAAAAATCCTACCGAAAAATCGGTGCTTTACTATTCTACCACAACTCTCGTGCAAAATCAAGCATTTTTTGTCAAATGAAAAAAACAAGGGGGCAAGCCCCCTTGTTTGATTTTATTCTACCGAAATTATATAATCGTAGATAGGCTGACCGCCCTTGATAAGAGTTACCTCTGTATCGGCAGAGATCTTCGACTTAATTATCGAGAGAACTCCCTCAGCCGCCTCCTCGCTTATCTTTTCACCGTAGAAAACGGTTACGAAGGACGCGTCCTTCATTCTCTCAACGAGGTTCTCGATAACTTCCTCGTCGCTGTTTGCAACGCTTGCTATCTTGCCGTTTACAAGACCGAGTATCTGTCCCTCGCGGATCTTAACGCCATCGATCTTAGTTCCTCTTACCGAATAGGTAATGGAAATAGACGTAACAGCCGCCTTTGCTTCCTTCATTGCCTCGGCATTTTCCTCAGCACTCATACTCTCGTCAAAGACTATCATAGCCGAAATTCCCTCGGGAACACTGTTCGTAGGAATGACCTCGACCTTCTTGTCCTTGATAAGCTCTGCCGCCTGGCAGGCAACGAGATAGATATTCTTATTGTTAGGAAGTACGAAAACCGTCTCAGCGGGGGTAAGATTTACCGCATCGATAATATCCTGAGTCGAAGGATTCATCGTCTGTCCGCCGTAAATGATCTTGTCGACACCGAGATTCTTGAAGGTGTCCTTGATTCCGCTGCCCATACAAACCGAAACGAAGCCGTACTTCTTCTCGGGAGCCGCAGTCTTAGGCATTTTGGGAGCCTCTGCCGCAGAAACGACCTTTTCGGAGTGCTGAAGCTTCATATTTTCGACCTTAAGTGTAGCAATAGCACCGTACTCAAGCACCTTTTCAATAACGAGACCGGGATTGTTCGTGTGAACGTGGAGCTTTATCATAGTCTCATCGTCAACGAAAACAACGCTATCGCCGAGTGAGCAGATATACTCGTTCACCTCAGCGGCACTTCCCTCTCCCTTGTGTGCGTCGTCCTTATCAACGATACACTCGGTACAGTAAGCAAACTTTATGTCCTCGGTCGAGAAAGACTCGAAAGTTGCCTCTCTCGGTCCGTCGCTCTCACCCGCGTCCTCATTTTCTGCCTCAACGGGCTCGCCGCGAAGCGAGGAAAGCATACCGAGAAGAGCTGTGCAGAAGCCGTATCCGCCCGCGTCGACCACGTTTACTTCCTTAAGAACGGGAAGCATATCGGGTGTCTTTGCAAGAGCGTCCTCACTCTCCTTATACATAACCTCAAAAAGACCGAGCACGTCACCCTTATAGTCCTCGGCAACCTCGACAGCCTTATCAGACGTAAGTCTCATAACTGTAAGAATAGTTCCCTCGGTGGGCTTCATAACCGCCTTGTACGCCTCTTCTGTTCCCTTCTTGAATGCCTTTGCAAAATCGGGAGAGTCAGCACTCTCGAGTCCTGCGAGTGACTTTGCAACGCCTCTGAAGAAGAGCGACAAAATCGCACCCGAGTTTCCTCTTGCAGCACGAAGCACCATAGGAGCCATTTTCTCAGCACACTCTGCAAGTGTGCCGTCAAAGCCGCGAAGAGCTCTCACTGCGGTAAGTGTGAGCGTCATATTTATTCCCGTATCTCCGTCGGGCACGGGAAAGACGTTCATATTGTTTATTGCCGTTTTGTTGTTATCGAGCGCATTTGCCGCCGATATGAGCATTTCGGCAAACTTTTTTCCGTTTATTGTCATCTGAAAATCTCCAATATACTAAAATAATTATCGATTTGTTCCGATAAAGAACAGTGCAAGTGTGCCGGGACCGGAATGTGCTCCGATAACGGGACCAATGTATGAAATTATTACGTCCTTTACAGAAAGCTCACTCTTGACCTTTTCTGCAAGGTACTCGGCGTCCTCAATGCAGTCGCCGTGACTTATGAACATTGTCTGTCCTGCCGCGTCGATTGCAGTTTTCTTTACCTCTTCGAAGAGTGCGTTTATTGCGTTCTTACGTCCTCTTGCAGTTGTGACCTTAATGAGATGTCCCTCATCGTCAACGTGCATAACGGGCTTTATGTTAAGCATAGTACCTACAAGAGCGGTAGCCGCACTTACTCTTCCGCCTCTCTTGAGGAAGAAGAGGTCGTTTACGGTAAACCAGTGAGCAAGCTTCAGCTTGTTGTCCTCGACAAAGTCGCGGACCTCCTCTATTGTCTTGCCCTCTTTCTGCATATTAGCGGCATACCAAACGAGAAGTCCCTGCCCCATTGAAGCGGCAAGAGTATCTACCGTATATATTTTTCTGTCGGGATACTTTTCGGAAAGCTCCTGTGCTCCTAAAAAGCCTGCGTTGTAGGTAGAGCTGAGCCCCGAAGAAAATCCAAGATAAAGCACGTCGTGTCCTGCCGCTACCTCGGGCTCTACCTCGGAGATAAAACGCTCCATAGAGATTGCCGACGTGGTTACCATTTTACCCGAGCGGAGAAGCTCGTAGAACTGCTTTTCGTCCATAGCATCGTTCTTTTTAGCACCCTCGCCCTCTATTATAAATTCAAGCTTTATAACCTTAACTCCAAGCTCCTCTGCAAGAGACACGGGAAGATCGCAAGAGGAGTCGGTAATAATCAAGTAATCGTTCATATTTAAAATACCTTTCAAAACTTTTTGATGTAGTATCGAATACTATTATACATACCGATACTGATTTTGTCAATAAAAACAACAAGAAAAGTAAATTACTTTACCAAATGTCTCTTGATCTTTCTCGAAGTAGTCTTTTCAAACTCTGTCTTGCGTATCTCAACAGCCTTTACCTGCTTGTAGGTAGGCAATTTTCTATTGAGAGAAGCGATTTCGTTTTCAATTGCTCTCTGCACCGTTTCGTCGTTGACCTTTTCGTCAAACTTTGTATAGTCGGGATAAACTATAGCGGTAAGAACTACCTTGTCGGTGATCTTTTCGGCACGGCCGACAACTACGCTCTCAGCGACAAGCTCGAGGTTTGAGAGATACTCCTCGATTTCCTCGGGGAATACGTTTTTACCGTTTTCAAGAACGATAACGCTCTTAAGACGTCCCGTGATAAAGAGGTATCCGTCGGAATCGAGATAACCAACGTCACCCGTGCGGAACCAACCGTCCTCGCAGAATACGTCTGCATTTGCCTCGTCGTTGTCAAAGTAGCCAAGCATTACGTTCTCACCCTTGACCTGAATTTCGCCCTCAACGTAGCCAAAATCATTCTTAGCCTCGCCCGCTATTCTTACCTGACAGCAAGGAACAGAGGGACCAACCGAGCCGTATTTTCTTGCGTGGTAGGGGTTTACACAAACGAGAGGAGCACACTCGGTGATACCGAAGCCCTCGCAGATGGTGATACCGAGAGTCTCGAAGAACTCGACCATCTTAGGATTGAGTGCAGCACCGCCGCAGATCATCTTCTTAAGATTGCCGCCGAAGGTGTTGTGTACCTCTGCCATTATCTCTCTACGCTTATCTATACCGATGGTCGAAAGTGCCTTAGACGCACCAAGACCTATCTTTAAGAGCTTATCTCTTCCCGTCTTCTTAGCCTCAGCCCAAATCTTCTTATACATCGTATAAACGAAGAGAGGAACGAGAACGAGTCCTGTGGGCTTGAAAATCTGGAAATTTTTAAGAAGGTGAGTAAGCGAGTCATTTATACATACGTGCATACCGTAAAGGAATGCCGCGAGCATACAAGCAAGCTCGTAGGTATGATGTATGGGAAGCACCGATACGATAGTATCCTCGGGAGTAAAGTCAACTGTTGCCGCCGCAGAGTTAACTACCGCAAAGATATTCTTCTGGCTGAGCATAACAGCCTTGCTCGAGCCCGTTGTTCCCGAGGTAAAGAGAAGCTCTGCAAGCTTTTCCTTGTCCTTAACGGGAGGATAGCTGTATCCGTTCTCTATCTCGGATACTCCTACCTCAAGGAGCTTATCGAAAGAGACTGTGTAGTTATCTTCCTTTGCGTCCTCGGCTAACGTCATAGGAATAAAATATTTGAGAGACTTGTGATTACCCTTTGCAGCCTCAAATGCCTCGTTGAACTTTTCGGAATAAACTATTGCGTCAGCGTCAACCCACGCGAGAAAATCGAGGATAACGCTTGTCTCAAGCTCCTTGTCCATAGGTATAACAACGCAGCCTGCCGCAAGAGCACCGATATATGCGGAGAGCCACTGATAAGAGGTCTCACCGATAACGGCAACCTTCTTTCCCGCAATTCCCATAGCGGTAACTCCTGCCGCGACCTTTTTGATGTTTGCTCCAAGCTCACCGTAGGTCATATCGTGGAGCTTTCTCTTCTTATCAAAATAGGAGAGTGCTACTCTGTCGCCGTGCTTTTCAATGATTCGGCAGAAATCCACAACGTCACGTGTTCTCTCGTATCTTCTTTCGGTCTTGGGCTTATAGTGAACCTTCGCTAAAGCCGCCTTTTTAGAATTATTGCTAAAATCAAATATACTCATTTTTCGTTTCAATTACCTTTCTTAAAAAATTCTTCCGAATCCTTGAGTCTTTTGTTTATTGCTTCAAACACAGTATAAAACTGCTCTATCTCCTCTCTCGGAATATCGAGATTGACATATTCTACAACGCCCTCTACAGTCTGGTTTATCTCCTCTGTCATCTTTCTTCCTGCCTCGGTTAGAAAGAATTTGCGGTTGTACGTTTTTTTAGAGGAATCGTCCTCTACATAGTTTTTGGCTATCAGCTCGCCCATTATTCTCGTTGTCTGTGCCTTGTCGATTCCGCAGGTGTCGGATATCTCACTCTTAGTCAAACCGTCACGGCTTTCGTAAAGCTTACGCAAGCAAACGGTATGAGTGCTTGAAAGACCGTAATTCGACATATATCGGCTCTTTAGACGGTAAAGCGATTTGGTAGCGTTTGAAAGCATCTGTGCGAAGCGCTCAAAGCTGTCTCCCACCAATTCTGTATCTCCCCCTTTTCAAGTATTTTCCAAAGGCTAAGTCGATAATTTTCGACGTATACTTGTGCCATTATACCATACTTTTGTTGAGTTGTCAATATTTTCTTGTCTTTTTATATTTATATACGAGAAAAACCGCATAAATACACCTTCAAATTTTGCAAACGAAGTTTCTACCTTTAGGTAATTTATTTATCATTACTAAAAAAAGATATTGCTTATTTAAAAAAAGTATGTTATAATTCTTAAGACATAAAAATTTGGAGGAAACAATGTTGGCTGATTTCTTTAATCACGATTTTTTTAACGTAGGAATGTTCCGTCCGTTTGTAGGCGACAACGATACGCTTTTTTTCATAATCTGCGGTATAGTTTTGACCATAATTCCCTATCTTCTCGGCAGCATCAACTTTGCTATAATCATTTCGGGAAGAAGATTTCACGATGACGTAAGAGAGCACGGCAGCGGCAACGCAGGAATGACCAATATGCTCCGTACCTACGGCAAGCGTGCGGCAGGGCTCACCCTTCTCGGTGACGCACTCAAAGCGGTGCTTGCGGCAATAGTAGGTTACTATATGATGGGTATGTACGGTGCTTACATAGCGGGATTTTTCTGTGTTCTCGGTCACACCTTCCCTATATTCCATAAGTTCAAGGGCGGCAAGGGCGTAGTTACTACAGCGGCATCGATGCTTATGTGTAATCCTATCGTGTTCCTTATAATTTTGGCTCTTTTCGTAACTATCGTTGCCATCTGGCGTTTCATTTCGCTCGGCTCAATAATGTGTGCCCTTCTCTACCCCTTCATACTCAGCGGAGTTGATATGGTCCTTCTCGGTCACCCGAGCGGACTTTACATAATCTTTGCACTCCTCACCTCAGTTCTCGTTATCGTCAAGCATAAGGACAATATCAAGAGACTCCTTGAGGGCAAGGAAAACAAGCTTTCTTTTAAAAAACAATCTTAACGGAAGAATAAAAAATGAAAATTGATATAACAAAGCTTTCTCCCGACGAGGCTCTGGCAAAGGTCTTATCCCTCGTCTCAGAGAAAAGCATACTCAAAAAGGCAGTCTTTTCAAAGCCCCGCGACAAGAGTGTTGTCCGTATGGTAGCCACTCTTCGCATAATCGGCAAGAAAGAGATGCTTCAAGCGGAATACTTTATGAGTGACAATAAGGCGATACATAAAAATATCGCCTTTTTTGAGCTTTACGATGCCCTTCTCACAATAATTCCCGAATTTAATCAGGTGAATATAATGACAACTGCGGGTGACTGCGAGCTGCGTCGCTCAAAGTCGGGAAAATCAACTCTTATCGGCACAAACAAGCTCCTCGCGGCTATAAGCGACGAAACTGAAAAGGTCGCCCTTAGCGGAAACGACAGAAAAAAGGAGCGAATTCTTAAGGGCGACGAGCCCTTCCTCGTGCTTCTCGGCGTTTCCGATGAAAACGGCAGAATTTACGATAAAAAGCGTTCAAAGTTCAATCAAATAAACAGATTTCTCGAGATGATACGCGACGTCGAGGATAGCCTTCCTGCCGACGAGATAAACATCTGCGACCTATGCTGCGGCAAGAGCTATCTTTCCTTTGCCGCCTACCACTATTTTAGAAACGTCAAGGGTATGAGTGTCAAAATGTACGGAGCAGACCTTAAGAGCGACGTCATTGAGTACTGCTCGGACGTGGCAAAAAAGCTCGCCTTCGAGGGACTCCGTTTTGTTTGTACCGACATAAATAATTTCGAGCCCGAATGGGAAAACGGCAAGGGAGTTGACCTCGTGATATCGCTCCACGCATGCGACACGGCGACCGATATAGTTATCGAAAAGGCAATAGAATGGCACGCAAGGGTAATTCTCTCGACTCCGTGCTGTCACCACGAGCTAAATCACACCCTTAACTGCACCGCCCTTTCATTTATTGCAGATTACTCGATGCTAAAGCAGAAGCTTTGCGACGCGGCGACCGACGCTCTCCGCCTAAAGCTTCTCGAGGCAAACGGATATACCGCTGATGCCCTCGAGCTTATCGATCCCGAGGAAACGCCAAAGAACATTATGCTCCGTGCGGTAGCAAGAAAGAATTTCTCAAAAAATTCTCCCGCAGCAAAAAAAGCCGCCCTCGAATACGAAGCGGCAAAAAGCTTTTTGCTCGGTAAGTGAAAGTAGGTAAAAATGACTTTTCACAACGCCCAAAAATATATACTTACAGCACCGACAAAGACGAGTGCTACAGAGTCGCTTGAGAGAACGAGATTTCTTTGCGAATGGCTCAACTCACCTCAAAGAAACCTCAAATACATACGCTTTGCGGGAAGTAACGGCAAGACGGTCTGCCAGACGATGCTCGCCTCTATCCTTCACGAAAACGGCAACCGCGTGGGCAGCCTTCTTATGCCCGTACACGACAACCCGAGGGAAAACGTCATCATCGGCAAGGATATCCTCTCAATCGATGAGCTTCAAAAATACGTCACAATAATTTTTGATGCCGTAAACGAGATAACCGAGCATATCGAAAAACTCCGTCAAAACGAGGAGACCGACTCCAGATTTTTCGACGGCTTTGCCGCCTCGCTCATTTCGGGCAAGGTCAGCATAAGACCGACAAAGAACGAGACTATCTTCCTCGTTGCCCTTCTTGCCTTTAAGGACAAGGGATGTGACATCTGCCTGATTGAGAGCGACCACAACGGTACAGACCCCTCAAAGATACTCACACCGCCCGAAACGGCTGTCATTTGCGGAACTATCCCGCCCGAAAACACAAAGGAGATTTCGAGGATTCGCTCGTACATTTCAAACGGCATCAAGGAAGTCATCAGTGCCCCGCAGGATATAGAGACAAGAAATATCATTTCGTCAGCCTGTGCTAAGATAAGCTGCCGACTCTCAGTGCCCGTAAAATTCGATATAACGAGGCTGTCGCTCGGCGGCTCGGAGTTTTCTTACTCGGGCAAGAGCTATAGGCTCTCGATATGCGGAAAGTTCCAGATTCAGAACGCTGTAACCGCAATAGAGGTGGCAAATTCGCTGAGGCGTTCGCATTTGAATATATCCGACGAGGCTATACAAAAGGGACTTACGTCGGTGTCTATCCCCACAAAATTCGAGACCGTCTCGGTCTCGCCCACGATAATCGTCGACAGCACTCACAAGGTCGAGGCGGTAGGCACTATGTGTGCAACTCTTGGGGATTTCAAGGAGCTTGTGGGTGAGAATCTCGCCCTGTGCATCTGCCCCGATACTCCCCTTATTCTCGAATATCTTGCCGAGCTTAACGCACTCGGCTTTACCGTGTCCGAGCTTATTATCCCTGCGGGTGCGAAGCCCGATGCTCTTGACGGAATCGAGCCTGAGGTAAGCTGTCCCGTCACCGTTCTAAATACCCCGAAGCAAACGGCTAAAAGAATTATCGCCTCGGCAAACGAGGTAGGTCTCGTTCTCGTGACCGCCCCCTATATCCTTGCCGATAAGCTCCGTACCGAAATATACAGAATTTTGAGCTTTTAAGCGGGTGTTGTTTTATACGAGGAGAATAAATTTGTATTTATCGAGAAGTTAGGTCGTGTTAAGAGTGGCGGGAGCAAGCGAGGGCATCGCCCTACAAGCATTACGTCTTTATGCCCGTTGTAAAAGCGTAGCCCCCAAAAAAACAAAACACAAACAAACTAACCGACCACAAAAAAGAGGTAAACATTTTGAGATTTAAGAAGATATATCTTGAGATATCAAACGTATGCAATCTATCGTGCTCGTTTTGTCACGGTACGCGTAGAGCCGCTCGGGTTATGACGCGAGAGGAGCTCCAAGTGATACTGCCAAAGCTACGCGGTTACACCGAATATCTCTATTTTCACCTTATGGGCGAGCCGCTCTGCCACCCCGACCTCGAAGGATTTTTAGACGAGGCGGAAAAAGGGAGCTTCAAGGTCATCATTACGACAAACGGCACGCTTCTTGGTAAAAAAAAGGAGCTGCTCTTCTCCTCGAAGGCACTCCATAAGATAAATATTTCCCTTCACGCCTTCGAGGCAAACGACCTTGCCATTCCCTTTGAAAAATACCTTGATAGCTGTCTTAGCTTTGGGGCTGAGGCATCGAAGATGACCGACAAGATAGTAGTCTACAGACTCTGGAACAGAGGCGGCGAGGACGCACTCAACGGCGATATCCTCTCTGCAATCGAACGGCATTTCGGCAAGCTCGACAGCGAGAAATACGACAAAAGACGGGGACTGAGGCTCACCGACCGAGTATTTCTCGAGTACGGCGACAAGTTCGACTGGCCCGATATAAACGCCGCCGACACGGGCGACGAGGTGTTCTGCTACGGACTACGCGACCAGCTCGGCATACTTTCGGACGGCACCGTCGTTCCCTGCTGCCTTGACTGCGAGGGCGATATCAAGCTCGGCAATATTTTTGAGAGCGACCTTGATTCAATACTCTCGTCAAAGCGGGCGACCGACCTCTATCGCGGATTTTCAAACCGCCGTGCCACCGAGCCACTCTGCCGTCGGTGCGGCTATGCTAAACGTTTTAAAGCTTAAAATAATATGCAGGGAGAACCAATTGTAAAATCGGTTCTCCCTGCTTTTTTGTTACACAAGCATATCCTCAATGACGTCCTCGAGATGTATAGCATCAAGTTCGAGGTCGTTACAAAGCTTTATAAGCCGCTCGACCTCCCCCTTGCTCGTGCTTACGTCACGAAAGGTACGCCCTTCCCCGGTATTTATGTTTTGCACACGTATTCCGTAGCCTACGTAGGCTTTGCCGTCTATCTCGCACTCACTCTCGTCAAGTGAATACAAGTATTGAAAATCGCTCATAATTGTCTCAAGAGATAAATATAGCCATACTATAGATATCTTCGCCCTTCTTTTATCGTAATTTTATCAATGTGATTGATATTATATTATAAATAGTCAAAGTTATCAATATTTTTGTTTTTCATTGAAATGAACATCAAAAATTTTTATAATTATTGTATAAAAGTGAAAGGAAGGTCCATTATGAGCACAAACCGATTGAAGCTTTTACGCAAGGTGGCTAAAAAGACACAAAAGGACATCGCAAGCGTTGTAAGCATAACTCAAAACGCATACTCGTACTGGGAAACGGGCAAGGTTAAAATAGACTCGGAGAGCCTCAAAAAGCTTGCCGAGTATTACGGTGTTTCTCTTGATTTTCTCTCAGGACTTCCCTTCACCGTTACCAAAACCGTTGATAGCTGGTCGAAGGAGCAGCAAGAGGAATACTACACCTCGGACGAAAACAAGAAGGAATACCTCGAATATCTTTTTGGTGCCCCCGTTTTTTCGGGCGACAGCTTCGGTGGAGACAACGATAAAAACATATTGCTCACTCACCCCGACGCAAACAATGCTTATCTCACGGAACACGAGACGATGCTTTTAGAGGCGTACCGCTCACAGCCGCAGATGCAGAATGCGGTCGACATTCTTCTCGGCATCGCTGACGGATATGAGTTCAGCATCTATGCGGCGGCTAAATCGAGCGATAACAGAGCACCGAGAATGATAACAAAATCGAAAAAAGAATGGGAAGCTATCGAAAATGCACCCGACACCGACGACGAGCTTATCTAAAAAATGTATTACGGCATTTATAAAAACATAAGGGAAAGTGCGTGGAAGTGCCTTTCCGAATTCAATATCAGTTCACTTCCCGTCGACATACTAAAAATAGCAAGGCAGGTAGGCATACACGTCAAGAAAAACAGCGACGTACACGACCTTATGCCCGGTGAGCTTGGCAAATCGTACTTTAACGGCTACGTTTGGTTTATAATATACGATGACTCACAGCCCGTTGACGTCTGCCGCTTCACGATAGCTCACGAGCTTGGTCACTTTTTTCTCGGCCACGACCTTACCTATTCAAAATACAGCGAGATAAGGGGCTTTTCTCAAAAAGCAAAGGAAGAGGAGCAAGCCGACGCGTTTGCCCTTCGTCTCTTAACTCCCGCCTGCGTATTGAAGGAGCTTGACCTACATACCCCCGAGGAGATAGCAAAATATTGCAACGTTCCCCTCTCCTGTGCAACCGAGCGAAGCAAAAGAATGAAAACACTATACAAGCGAAATATGTTCTTTACGAGCCAGCTTGAAACAGAGGTGTATGAGAATTTCAAGCCATACGTCAGACTCGCGAACAGGAGAAAGGCTGCCGAGGAGAAAAAGAAAAGCAATGAATAATGATTGGAAAAGCACGGAGCTTGTTGCTCCGTGTTTTGTTTTTCGGTGAAGTGTGCCACTGCATACACGCCCAAGGCGACTATTTCTTCGAGTGCCTCTTCATCGTGAAGACGTAATGGGATTCTGAACCCTACGTCTGCGGGTTTATTTCTATAAACCCATCATTTTCCACACCGCAGACGTTGCCATAACTTTGCAGAGCAAAGTTTGGCGGGGCTTTGAGCACGACCGCCGCCGGTGGCGGATGAAGGAAGTGCGAAAAGGGAGAAGAAAAGGAGCATCGGAAGTGTGCCACTGCATACACGCCCGAGGCGACTATTTCTTCGAGTGCCTCTTCATCGTGAAGACGTAATGGGATTCTGAACCCTACGTCTGCGGGTTTATTTCTATAAACCCATCATTTTCCACACCGCAGACGTTGCCATAAC
>JAFVSI010000026.1 GCA_017503865.1 Clostridia bacterium
AACATAGCTGTTATTAAACTCGTGGTTAAATGTAATTCCGCCGATTGCTACTGTCTTATCGTAGTCATCGCAAACGTTACATACGTACCAGTGCTTAGAACCGTCGTGAGAATCAAATCCGAGAGAATCGTTTGTAAGTGTAAATACTGTATCACCCTTATCACCGCAGTACTTACAGCTATGGAAGTACATCTTCTCGCCCTTTGCGTTCTCGCCTGCATAGTAGATATCTGCAAGGCTGTGTCCTGTGTAGTCACATCTTGCATCCTCTGCGATTCCCTGGTTACCGAATACGATAGTATCGGGAATGAGAGTAGATACACCGTACTGAGCTGCCTTAGCAGATGTAACTGTTGTACCGTAGTTAGCAGACCAAGTTACGTATGCATCGTTAACCTTTACGTCACCGTAGCAGAAGAAGGAAGCCTCAACGTAGATAGAATTGAAGTCGTCATCGGTAAGAGTTACATCAAAGTGCTCTGCCCAAAGTTCCTTAATTGCGTCGTAATCAAATGCGAAGTTTCTAATACGCGACTCACCGGCAATTGTATTCTTATCAGAGCCACCAACATAGTGCTCAACGAGGTCTAATGCACCAAGAGCGGTACCGTCGTGAATCTTTGTAGCTGTTGTTGCATCAGCAACGGAAACGTCAAGTTCCTGAGTAGGAAGTCCGTGTCCGGAGAACTTCATTACGAGCTGCTGTGAAGGATCATCCGGGTTAAAGCCGATTCTGTAATATTCGTCAGACCATGTAAGTATTGTGTGCTGACTCATAGGAGCGGCAAGGTTGTACTTAAATACTTCTTCGAAGGATACGAAGATTCTATCACTAGACTTCGCTACGTAGTAGTTCATGTCAGGAGTCGAATCAGCAAGTGCTGCCTTTTCATCGACGATGTAAAGAGAAGCGTTATTGGACTTACCGGAAACCGCGGTATTTACTATAACAGGCTTGATAGGAGCATCGTTTACCTTAACGAGATTGCTGCTAATAGCCTCCCAACGTCTGTCAACATCCACAGATCCATCTGCCTTCGCAGAGAGATATACACCCATTGTCGCATCACTTACTGTGTAATTCTCGTCACCAATAAGGAAAGTTCTCTGTCCGAAGAATACAGGAGCCTCAGCACCCTTAGGCCAACGTGTAGGAGCTATTTCCTCGTAGCCCTCGGTGTATGTACAACGAGCACCTGTGTTGGGGTCGAAGTTGGTACACTGCTTGTGAGCGTTCCAACCGATGCTTATACAAGTAGGAGCCTTTGCCTCAATATCTCCAAGAGGACTCGAGTGTCCTGTGGGAGCGCCACCGCCAAGGAAGGTCTCAGCATTCTCTGCTCCGAAGAGCTCAAGTGTGGACTTGCCGCAAAGCTCACAGCTCTTGTAGTAGGTCTCAGACTGAGTACAAGAAGCTGCATAAAGGAGATACTTCTCGTCAACTGTTTCAACTATCTTGTGAACGTAGTCACCCTCGAAGGTCTCGTTAGTGTCAAGGAAGTGTCCGCACTCACAGTTCATATAGTAAGTGGTCTTTGTATCACAGTCACCAAGAACAGCCATGTTACCTTCAAGAATATCGGTCTGGTCGTACTTGTGGTCAACCATGCTACCGCCCTCAGGAATTGCTGTTCCCTCGGTATCGCATCTGTCACAAACGGTCCAGTGTCCGTCAGCATTGAACTCGAGCCAAGCATTATCCTCGTGTCCGAGTGCCTCAACCGTGTAGGTCGAGCCTGCGGGATCAAGTACGCCACAAGCACATCCGAAGTAGTATTCACCTTCGGATTCACAAGTAACTTCGGTCTTCGCGTTGAGTGTCTCAACGTTGTAAATAATGTTGCCTTCAGCATCAACGTAGTAAACAGTGGAGGACATAAGTCCGCAATCTCTACCGTCACAAGCGTGATAGTAAGAGGTTACACCGTTCTCGTCGGTTGCTATCTTATACTTATCATCAATGATGTGTGTGAAGTTACAAGAAATCTTGTCATCCTCGCCAAATACTACGAGGTCGGGATTTACTCTTACGTCGTTAGCGAAACCGAGATTGTCGCTACCGAATATAGATGTTCCGTTCCAAAGCAAGTGCTGTGCTGCTCCGCCGGGGGCTGCAGTTCCTGCAACAGACGCCTTATTATACATACCTGTTGTAGTCATGCAGGTAAATCCGAGAACATCGGAGAGATCCTCAACAGTAGCATCAGCTCCGAGAAGAGCTGCAAGCTCTGCCTTGTTAAGCACCATCTCAATGGTGGTTGCACAGGAGGACAACGTCCAACCGTTAGCGTGGTTCAATCCCTTTTCAACAGTATAATTGTCAAACTCAAATACGCCTGCCTCATTCTGGAATCTCTTTGCAACGTAAGACGCATCAAATACATTAGCAAGCGCACCTGCTGCTCCGGTAGAATAAGTAATAGCACTCCAGTTAGGTCTGTCAGCATTTCCAAGCCAACCTGTAGTTATAGAGGAGTCTTTATTACCAATAGCGTTCATAACTTGGAAAGAACCGGTTGACCACTTTGTTGTGTTGAACTGATACTGGGAAACGAATGCTATTGTCTTCTCATTAGCAAGACCGGGATTGATCACGAAAGCATACTCATAACGTGTACACTGGTTGTTGTATGTATCACCAATACCCGAGATATGCTCAATAGCTACGTAGTAATGATCTTCATCCTGTGCGAAGGAGTATCTGACCTTTTCAGAATCGATTACCTTCTGAACGTCTGCATCAAGAGAATCCTTAGAAACCTCTGTCCAATTATTGTAGCTATTGTACATATACTGATTGGTAAGTGCAACGGGAGCATCTATTTCGTAGCTTACGCTGTACTCGCCCTCGCTTACCTTTGCGTCAGACGCATTGGGAGCTACAAGAACGTTAGCACCTGTTACGTGAATAGGTGTGTTCTGCTTGATGTACTGAGCAAGTGTAGGAGTACCTGCTGTTGTATGGAGTGAAGGAATCTTTGCAGCCTCAAGTCCATCGTATCCGCAATTACACTTCTCGTATGTATTCCAACCGAATGCCGAGCAAGAAGGAGCCTTTGCGTCAACCGTGTAACGGTCGCCGCTTTCAATAGCAGCAGCAATGTGAGCGTCCTTTGTTCCCTCTATCTCGTAGGTTTCCTCATCGTCAGTTCCCTCGGAGGTTACGTGACATACGGAGCACTCTACGAAGTAGGTCTCGTTAAGGAGACAGGTTGCGTCATTCTTCTTATGTGTCTTTGTTGTCTTATCGTTAAAGGTGTGACCAAGAGCGTCAACCTCGAACGTGTCTGTATTGTTAGCTGTGTCAACGTATCCGCACTCACAGCTGAGTCTGTAAGTACCCTTTTCGGTACAGTTAGGAGCCTCAATCTCTGCACCCTCAAGCTCTGCGTTTTCCTTGTTGAGCTCACAAGCTACCTTGTAGGATTCATCAGCTCCGTCAGGAAGAACGCCATCGCCCTTAAAGCAGGTGTCACATACTGTCCAGTGCTTGCCTGCACCGTCACTTGTGAGTCTCTCGTTAGCACCTGTGTGGGCGGGATCGTCACCAAGGAAGGTTGAAACGGTATTGTTGAAATAGTCACACTCACAAACCTTGTAGAATGTAGAAGCTGTTACACAGTTACCTGTTGTAGCAAGGTTTGTCTCGCCGTCGAGAACCTTATCAATTGCACAATCGTGAGTCTCGTTAGAGGTACAGCCTGCAGGCTTTGTATGGTCGTCTGTCTTACAAACACTACATACAGTCCAGTGCTCTGTTCCGTCACTGTCGTAAGAAGTCTCTCCAGTGTGACCGAGTGCGGGAGCTGTGAAGGTATTAGTTGTATCTGTGTCGACCAAACCGCAAGAACAGCTCTTGATGTAAGTACCTGCGGACTCACAAGTAGCCGCCTTAACTGTTGCACCTTCAACTGTAGTATCTTCAGCTGTGTAGTAAGAACCGTCAACTACCTTAAAGGTTCTTGTTCCTGCGTCACCGCAAATGGGGCAGGAGTGATAATATGTGTCGGTTGTACCTGCTACAAGGTATGTATCGGTTGCAACGTGCTCTGTGTAATCACAGAAAGTCTTTTCCGAACCGAATACGATAAGGTCGGGAATAAGTGTTGAAAGTCCAACCTCTGCACTGTTACCGTTAGGAAGAATTGTTCCGTAGGTTGTATACCAGTCAACGTAGGAGTTGTTTACCTTTACGTTACCGGAGTAGTAGTTGGAAACTGCAATGTAAAGCGAGTTGAAGTCTTCATCAGTAAGAGTTACACCGAACTCATCAAGCCAAAGCTGCTTGATAGTATCAATTGTGAAAGCAAACTTTCTAATCTTAGTTCTATCCTCACCAAGCTTAGGAGCGTCTTTACCCTGAACAATGTACTCGAAATAGGGGTTGGATGCAACTGTAGAATTATGAATTACAGTACTTGTTGTTTCGGTTGCCGCGGAAACCTTTACGTTCTGCGTAGGAAGACCATGTCCATCAAACTGAATAACAAGCTGCTGTGTATAGTCCGCAGTATTGAAACCAATTCTATATACAGAAGGTCTCCAGGTAAGAACCATCTGCTGACCGTTAATGCCTTCCTCGCTGGTTTTGAAGATCTCTTCGTATGCGAAGTAAAGCTTATCTTCAGACTTTGCTACATAGTAGTTATAGTCGGAGGACAATGCAGCCTCTGCCTTGTTAGTAACAAGAGAAACATTCTTTGTGGAGGTTGAAGCAAAGTATGTGTTAAGAACTGTACCGGTAACAGGCTCATTATTTACCTTAACAAACAAGTCCTCAAGCTTACCCCATCTTCCACCGGAGTCCTTCATGTAGATCTGGCTATCAGTTACTGTATAGTTTTCACCTGCATAGAAGGTTCTCTGTCCGTGGTATACGGGCTTTACTACACCCTCAGGCCAAAGTGTCGAGGGAGTTGTAAAGGTATCCTCAGCGGTTGTATCCTCAGAGGTTTCTCCGCAAACCTTACAGCTTACGTAGTAGATACCGCCTGCGATACAAGTGGGAGCTTTCTGCTCGTACTTCTCTGCTACGACCTCTGCGGTGAAGTCGTGGTCGCCGCCAAACTCAAAGGTATCTTCTGCACTTGTGGAAATGAGTCCGCAAGAGCAGCTCTTGTAGTAAGTACCCATTGTAGAACAGTTACCTGCGGTGATCTCTGTATCCTCTGATACGACTTCCTTATCGTAAACGAGAGCATCGTCAACTACCTTAAAGGTAGCAGCACCTGCCATACCGCAGTGGGTACAAGCGTGGTAGTATGTATCGGTCGTGCCCTCAACGAGGTATCTTGCCTCGGTGCTGTGTCCTGTGAAGGAGCAGTTTGCATAAACAGAACCGCTTCTCTCTGTACCAAACACAACTACGTCGGGAATGTATGTAGACTTAAGACCAACAGCATCTCTCTCAGTGGTAGATACTACCGAACCGAAAGTAAGGTGCTGGAGGGAGGCTGCTGTAACACCTGTATATACAGTTGTTTGACCACCTACGTAGATGGTGTTGAATGCATCGTCAGCAAGAGTTACGCCAAACACCTCGGCGTATGCAGCCTTAACAGCTGCCTTGTCGAACTCATACTCAAGGTGACCAACCCAATGTGCAGTTGGCTCGCCTGTGTAGTTCTTATTATCGTAAGCAGTGTCGTTTTCAATCTTTTCACCCGCACTAGCGAAAGCGGTAGCTGAATAATGGTAGGATGCAGTAGACTGTCCTGTCAAAACAGCCTTAACTGTATCGGAAGAAGAATACTTTGCATCACTTTGGGCACCAATAAGCACCTCAATAGATTGAGCCTTCTGCTGAGTCTTGAGCAACTGGGTATTATCGTTAGGGTTAAATCCAACCATCAAGTGATAGTTGTTACGAAGCATACCCTCGTCAGCAGTGAAGACACCGTCATCGTTCGCATCAACCCAAGCTGAAACGTTCTCAAAAGCAACGTAAACCTTTGTAGCTGTCTGTGCTACGTAGATCTTAATGTTGTTTGCGAGAGGATCCATAGGATCTGCGTGAACACCAAAGTCACCCGAATTGTCCCAGCCTCTTCCGCTATAACGGTTCATAAGAGAAGAACCTCTGAATTTATCAAGGTAGTCGGGAGTTACAAGAACCCAACCCTCGTCGGCATTTATCTTACCGTCAAGTGTAGGAGCCTTGTTGTAGCTCTTGTCACCGGTAGAATAAATGTCCTGACCGTACTGTGTAAGAGACGTTGCGTGTGTGCTTGTAGCAAACTCGCCACCGAGGGGATTTTCCTCAACAACGGGAGCATTAAATACTACCTTGTCGAGGTTCCAGCCTGATATATCGGTAGCACCGTCGTCCATTGAACCGCCCCAAAGAGTGTTTATACACTCAGGGTCTGTCTCTTTTACATGGACACCGAAGAGCATTGTGTCAAGGTTCTCAACAGCGGCACTGCCATTATTAAAGGTCATACCGTTGTAGAAATTGAGAAGCTTTGTCTTGTCAAGCTCTACCTCATAGTAGGTGCAGTGCTGACCACTTGTAATTCTACCGTAAGTACCAAGTGTTATATCACCGTCAACATCCTCACGAACCACCTTCATGGCAGTTATAGGATAAGTTGCTGCGGTATCCTCAGAGTAGAACATACGGGTACAACCGTCTTCAGTGGTATCTGCTGTTGTAGCCCACCACAAAACGTTACCGTTAGATCTTACAATTCCTCTGTAGCCTGCCTGAGGATACGCATCGCTACTTGTTTTGTATCTCAGTTCATCAACAACGTTAGTCTTGCTACCGTTAGTTGATGTGAAGTTAATACACTGCAAATAGAAACCAACGAAATTCTCGGGATGTTCCTCATCAAATCCGAGACGAACGGCATAACCGTTTCTCTTTCCATCAGTAGCTGTTCCACTCTTGTCGTATATACCGAGGTATATCTTATCGGCATCGTGTGAAAAGCTAACAGAAACTTCCTCAGAAACGTAAGCCTTGCGATATTCATTAGCACTTGAATTAATATCGATCAAAGCATTTACGGAAGACGCCGTTGCATACGCTGAAGGCGAAAGCTCTGCCGTTACGGAATACTCATCCGTACCGATATCTCCGTCAGCCGTTGCCGCCTTATAACCGTTTACCGTGTACGTCTTCGTACCGTCGGCATTAACGGTAGGAGTAGTTTGTGTCTGTTCTGACTCGACAGCAAAGATCTCTATGGGGGTCATAGGCAAGATCATTACCACAACGAGTATGATAGACACTAATTTTAAAAGTTTTTTCATACAAATTTCTCCTTTTCATATATTTGTGAAATTACTTTTCTACAAGTACTATTTTACCTCATTTTTGTCAATAAGTCAACCTAAACTTTTGCACAAAATAACCATCAGAATATTGTGTGTGTTGACGAACGTTTTAATTCTTATGTGGATTTTTAGCCCCAAGGCATGTTTTCGTGTGGTTTTCACAATTTTGGGAGTTTTTTTGCCTTTTTTTGAGAGTGAACTATTGCTTCAAAATTACTTCTTTGTAAACATTGCTTTTCGGAATCAAAATCAAAAAAAGCGGAGAGGCTTTGCCTCTCCGCTTGGGATTTAAAATTCAATTACTCTTCCCTTTTCCTTGCCGCAAATGCTGTGCAAGTACCAAGTGTCGCTACAAGTGCGATTCCTGCGAGCGATACTGCTCCGCCGCAGCCGCCGTCCTCCTCTGCGGGAAGCGTCTCGGTAAGGGGCGGAAGTGTCTCGTGTATTTCCTCGGTAATAACTATCTCACTCTCAGGCTCAGTCGCAGGCTCGGTCTCGGGAGCGGGCGGCTCGGTCTCCTCTATATCACGGGGGAGATACACGGGAGTTCCCTCTTCACCGAAGACTACAACGCTGGGAACGTAATCCTGCGGTGAGCCGGGGAGAATACCGTAATCCAAATAGAACTTAGTCATTTGGGTATCGTTAAGATCGCTTATATCTGCCGCAAAATACTTATTATAGCTTGTTGCTTCCTCTGCCTGTGCTTTGAGGTCCGCTGTGAGAACGTAGCTTCTTGCGGTCATATGGAAATACATTGCATTCGGCAGCTCCTCGTACTCGGTGTACGCATAGCCGTTGAACTGCTCGAGCATAAGCTTTTTATCAAACTTCATTTCGCATACCGCAACGTACTGTCCCTCGGTGGAGTTTATATTCTTTCCCGAAAGGCTTGTAATATCATCGTTGCAGAATACCTTTGTAGGATCGTCCTTCAAATATTTCTTGAGATATGCCTCGGAAACGATGCTTGCAAATCCGCCGTCAACCGACGTGAAATTCGAGAGCTTTCCGTCAGAGAAGGACGCACCTATTCTCTGCCCCTCAATAGAAATCGAGAAATAGTTTGTAAGGTCGTCAAGCTGGAAGCCGAGACCGAAGCTATAGTTATTTCTCGCGGTAAAATTTGCCTTATTGTCGCCCTCTTTTGCATCCCACTTAGAGCCATAGTCAACAAAAGCAAGATAGAAAAAGTTTTCGTCATAGGCAATATAAAAATCAAAATACTCGGAACAGTAGTCGTCTCTTTCGTGGTCCGCTACGTATCCAGACTCGGGCCAGATGTTCTTAAGCTTTATATGCTCGTCAAGCTTTACTGTGAGATTGCCGTATTCACCCTCTTTTATCTCTCCGTCAACAACGGGAACGGACACGCCCTCTATATTATTTGCATAATAGATGGGAGCGGAACGGGGTGCGACAAACGGAGTTCTGTCGTCCGTTTCTTCGTCTACAATCTCAGTGCTGTCCGCGACCTCTGCAAAGGCAGAAACCGACGCAAGCATTGCAAAAACCAAAAGCAACGATATTATTGCCAATACCTTTTTCATTTCAATTTCTCCTTCATAAAAGAATTGTATTTACCCAAAAGGCAGAGCCGAAGCTCTGCCTTTATAAATCTAATTCAAAACTAAATTAGTCCTCTTTCTTCTTTGCAACAAAAGCTGTGCAAGTTGAGAGAGCTGCTACGAGAGCGATTCCTGCAAGAGCTACGGAAGAGCCGCATCCGCCTTCAGCCGCAGGAGCCTCAATCTCGGGAGCTTCAGTAGGATTCTCGTTTGTGGGAGCCTCTGTTACCTCAGGCTCGGTTACCTCGGGCTCGGTCTCCTCAGGCTCGGTCTCAACCTTGTCTGCGGGGATCATAATGGGAGCATCCTGCTTATCGAATACGATAAGTGCGGGAAGAATCTGCGAGGGAGAACCGGGAAGCATACCGTAGTCCATATAGAACTTGGTCTTCTGTGCATCGTTGTACTTAGAAATGTCAGTTACAAGGTAACGGTTATGACCGCCAAGAGGGGTAGCTGTTGTACCGTCAGCAAGAAGTCTGAATACGTTAGCAGACATCATAAAGTACATAGCATTAGGACACTCAGCATACTCGGTGTATGCAACGGAGTTGAATACCTCGATAACCTGTTGCTTGTCAAGACGCATCTCAACTTCCATTATGTACTGAGCGGAAGCGTTCTGGTTAGAAGCGGAAAGAACGTCGCCGTAAACCCAAAGAGTTCTCTCATCCTCAGGGAGAGAAGCCTCGTCAGCCTTATACTTGTGAACGAAGAGCTCACTGTAGAACTGGTCGGGTGCAACTTCTGTTGACGAGAAGTTGGAAAGCTTACCGTCGGAGAAGGTAAAGTTCTTGTTCCAGCAGCCGCCACCGTATGTAACGCCGTGGCTGAGATAGTTTGTCATATCGTCAAGCTGGAAGCCGTATGCAAATCCGTAGTTGCTTCTTGACTGGAAATCATTGTATGCAGTATTTCCGTCCTCATACTTTGCACCGTACTCCTTGAATGCGATGTACATGCTGGTCTCATCGTATGCAAAATAGAATTCTATCTGTCCGGAACGCTGTCTGGTAGACTCAAGGTCGATAACGTAACCGTATTCGGGCCAAGTCTCAGCCATAGGAACAGGCTCAGCAATGGTGATAACGTTTCCGTACTCGCCGGGGTTGATAGTACCGTCAATTACGGGAAGTGTCTGTCCTGTGAGGTCGTTTGCGTAGTAAACTGCCATGTCCTTAGCGGGCTCGATAACAGTTCCCTCTGCTTCTTCAGCCGCTACTGCGGGCATTGCTACTGCAAAAAGCATTATAGCAACAAGCATGATAGAAAGAAGTTTTTTCATAACTTTTTCTCCTTTAAAAATTTATTATTTTCCCTTTTCAACAATAAGAGAAGAACTTTCATTCTCTAAAATATTATACAATAAAATCTCTCTCTATTCAATTGACAAAATCCATAAATCAAAAGATTTTTTTTGTTTGTTTTGACGAAACAAAGGCAGAGCAAAAGCTCTGCCTTAAATTTCAAGATTTAAATTAGTCCTCTTTCTTCTTTGCAACAAAAGCTGTGCAAGTGCCAAGAGCTGCTACGAGAGCGATTCCTGCGAGGGATACTGCTCCGCCGCATCCGCCCTGAACTTCGGGAGCCTCAGTCTCGGGAGCTTCGGTAGGATTCTCGTTTGTGGGAGCCTCTGTTTCCTCAGGCTCGGTTACTTCGGGCTCAGTCTCCTCAGGCTCGGTCTCAACCTTGTCTGCGGGGATCATAATGGGAGCATCCTTCTCATCAAATACGACGAGAGCGGGAAGTACCTGTGTAGGAGAGCCGGGAAGCATACCGTAGTCCATATAGAACTTTGTCTTCTGTGCATCATTCAACGCACTGATGTCGGTTATAAGGTATTTATTCTGAGCTGTAATAGAAGATGTTCCCTCTTCCGCACCGCCTCTGTATGTATTAAGTGTCATTCTGAAATACATAGCGTTGGGACACTCAGCATACTCGGTGTACGCAACGGAGTTGAACACCTCGATAACCTGCTGCTTGTCAAGACGCATCTCAACTTCCATTATATAGGGAGCGGAAGAGTTCTGGTTAGAAGCGGAAAGAACATCACCGTAAACCCAAAGAGTTCTCTCGTCCTCGGGAAGATCTGCCTCATCTGCCTTGTACTTGTGTACAAAGAGCTCAGAGTAGAACTGGTCGGGAGTTATCTCGGTGGCTGTAAAGTTAGAAAGCTTACCATCAGAGAATGACAACTTCTGCTTATTCCAGCAACCGCCACCATAGGAAACGGAGTGACTGAGATAGTTTGTCATATCGTCAAGCTGGAATCCATAGCCAAAGCTATAGTTAGATCTAAAAGAGAAATCCTGGAAAGCAGTATTTCCATCATCAAATGTAGCTCCATACTCCTTGAATGCGATGTAGATGCTGGTCTCATCGTATGCGAAGTAGTACTCAATGTTGCCCGAACGGGGTCTGTCGGACTCACGATCTATAATGTAACCGTAGTCAGGCCATTCCTTAGCCATGGGTGTAGGCTCGCCGATAGTGACAACATTACCGTACTCACCTGCGTTGATAGTACCGTCGATCACGGGAAGTGTCTGTCCTGTGAGGTTGTTTGCATAGTAAACTGCCATGTCCTTAGCAGGCTCGATAACAGTTCCTTCTGCTTCTTCCGCTGAAACAACGGGGATTGCTACTGCAAAAAGCATTACAGCAACAAGCATAATGGAAAGAAGTTTTTTCATAAGTTTTTCTCCTCAAAAAATATTTTTTGTTTTTCCTTTTCAACAAGAAACAATTCTTAAAAATATTTTACAACAATTATCTTTTTAAATCAATCATCAATTTTTATAAAATTTTATTATTTTTTTTGGTTGTTTTTACTAAACAAAAAAACAGAGCCGAAGCTCTGTTTTTTATTCTATTTCTTCAATATTATACGGTGTTGACTGATATACGAAATAGTTGAGCCAGTTTGTATACAAAAGATTCGCACAAGAACGCCATCTTACTATGGGCTCCTTCGTATCATCGTCATCGGGAAAATAATTTTTGGGAATATCTATTGGAAGTCCCGCATTCTTATCTCGGAGATACTCGTTTTTTAGTGTATCCGCATCGTATTCCGAGTGTCCCGTAACGAAAATTTGTCTTCCCTTGTCGGTTGAGACCACAAAAACACCCGCTTCATCAGAGCTTGAAAGAATTTTGAGCTCAGGCACTGCCTCAATATCCTCGCGTCTGCAAGTGGTGTGACGCGAGTGAGGAACAACAAAAGTATCATCAAAGCCACGGAAAAGAATCGAACGCTTGTAATCAACCTTATGCTCAAAAACTCCGAAAAGCTTTGCATCAAGTTGAACCTTATCAATACCGTAATGATAATAAAGTCCTGCCTGTGCACCCCAACAAATGTGGAAAGTACTTGTCACATGGGTTTTGCTCCATTCCATTATTTCACAAAGCTCATTCCAGTATTCAACCTCTTCGAATTTCAAGTGTTCAACCGGAGCTCCCGTAATTATCATTCCGTCATATTTTTTATGACGCACCTCGTCAAAGGTCTTGTAAAAGGCGAGCATATGCTCCTCGGACGTGTGGGTAGACTTGTGAGTTGCCGTTTGAAGAAGCTCAAGCTCCACCTGAAGCGGCGTGTTACCTATAACACGAGCTATCTGCGTCTCGGTAACAATCTTCTGCGGCATAAGGTTGAGCATAAGGATCTTAAGAGGACGAATATCCTGTGTCATCGCACGTGTCTCGGTCATAACAAAGATATTTTCGTTTAACAAAACCTGCGTAGCGGGCAATAAATTCGGTATCTTAATAGGCATTTTCGCACCTCTCGTTTAAATCTTATTTGGATTAGCTTTCCATAGCATCAAGTGCCTGCTTGATGTCTGCGATAAGGTCATCGCTGTTCTCTATTCCGCAGGAGAATCTTACGAGGTCGGGAGAAACACCCGCCGCCGCAAGCTCTGCGTCGTTCATCTGTCTGTGTGTTGCACTTGCAGGATGCAAGCAGCAAGTTCTTGCATCGGCAACGTGCGTCTCGATTGCGGCAATCTTGAGATTCTTCATAAACTTCTCAGCAGCTTTTCTTCCGCCCTTTACACCAAAGCTTACTACTCCGCAAGTACCGCCCGGCATATACTTCTGTGCGAGCTCGTAGTACTTATCGCCCTCAAGTCTGGGATAAGTTACCCACGTTACTCTATCATCGGACTGAAGATATTTTGCAACCGCAAGACCGTTCTCACAGTGTCTCTTCATTCTCACGTGAAGGCTCTCGAGACCGAGGTTGAGAAGAAATGCGTTCTGCGGAGCCTGGATAGAGCCGAGGTCACGCATAAGCTGTGCAGTAGCCTTGGTTATAAATGCCCCCTCAAGACCAAAACGCTCGGTATAGGTTATTCCATGATAGCTCTCGTCAGGCGTGCAAAGTCCAGGGAATTTTTCGGGATACTTTGTCCAGTCAAATTTACCCGAGTCAACGATGCATCCGCCAACAGCCGCACCGTGTCCGTCCATATACTTTGTAGTAGAATGAGTAACTATGTCAGCTCCCCACTCAAAGGGACGGCAGTTTACGGGAGTTGCAAAGGTATTGTCGATTATAAGCGGAACACCGTGTGCGTGAGCCGCGTTTGCGAATTTTTCAATATCAAGAACGGTAAGTGCAGGATTTGCAATAGTCTCACCGAACACCGCCTTTGTATTCTCACGGAAAGCAGCGTTAAGCTCTTCCTCAGTGCAATCGGGAGAAACGAAGGTAAAGTCAATGCCCATTCTCTTAAGAGTTACAGAGAAAAGGTTGAAGGTTCCGCCGTAAATGGACGAGGAAGCCACAACGTGGTCACCGCAAGAAGCTATATTGAAAACAGCAAAGAAGTTTGCAGCCTGACCGGAAGAAGTGAGCATAGCAGCCGTACCACCCTCCATATCGCAGATCTTTGCCGCAACGCTGTCATTTGTGGGGTTTTGAAGACGGGTATAGAAATATCCCGAAGCCTCGAGGTCAAAAAGCTTACCCATATCCTCACTCGTAGCATATTTGAAGGTCGTGCTCTGAATTATCGGTATCTGACGGGGCTCACCGTTGCCGGGAGTATAACCGCCTTGTACGCATTTTGTTTCTATTTTATAGTTTGACATATTAGAAAACACCTCTTTTTCAAAATTACATTATATTATATCACATATTACAAGTCTTTTTCAAGACCTTTTGAAAATAAAAGAAAAAAGTCTATGCATTTGCATAGACTTAAATGAGCAATATGCTCACAGAAAACCGAATAAAGAGAAGAGATAGAATAAAACTCAAGTATTCGTTGCTCGAACTTAGGTAGTTCAAGCCCTCGGTCTATTAGTACCAGTCAGCTGAATACATTACTGTACTTACACCTCTGGCCTATCAAACTTGTAGTCTGCAAGTGACCTTACCTAATCAAGTTAGGAGGGATATCTAATCTTGAAGCACGTTTCACGCTTAGATGCCTTCAGCGTTTATCGCAACCGCACGCAGCTACCCAGCTATGCACTTGGCAGTACAACTGGTGCACCGGAGGTGCGTCCGACCCGGTCCTCTCGTACTAAGGTCAGCCCTTCTCAAATATCC
>JAFVSI010000067.1 GCA_017503865.1 Clostridia bacterium
GCACACGAGGGGGTTCCCCTCACTAAATGAAAACTAACTATACCGTTTGCCGCTTTTCTTTGCGAAAAGAGGCACAAAGAAAAGCTAAGCAAAAGAAAGTGCCGTTTTTACGAGGCTCCGCCTCGAGCTCCGCGAGCTTTTGAAAAAGCTCGACCAAAACTTTTTAACCACTTTTACCAATCCGTTCGATAAATCCCAATTTACCTGTCAAATTAAATGCAAAAATATTCTTTTTTTATTATACTACATTACTCTCTATTTTTCAAGACAAAATAGTACTTGCGGGGCAAATATATTTGGCAAAATTGTTGACTTTATAAGGCCTTGAATGTTATAATAATATAGAATATACTTAAGGAGATTTATCTATGAACGTACAATCTGCAATATACTCGGTAAAGAACGGCTCACTCGACAAAAAACTCGTTCGTCTTTACGGAAAAGATGCTCTTGAGGCTCAGAAAAACAGATATATAAGTGCTATTGAGGAGTTTGCCGATCTCTTTGGTCAAAACAGAGAAATTTCCATTTTCTCAGTTCCCGGCAGAAGCGAGATCTCGGGCAACCACACCGATCACAACTTTGGCTGTGTGATCGCGGGCTCGGTCGACCTCGACATAATTGCAATTGCATCTAAGCGTGAGGACAGTGTGCTTCACATCAAGAGTGAGGGACACGCCGCCGACGTAGTTGATATAAATAAATACACCACCCCCAACGAAAAGCTCTTTGGCAATTCCGCGTCTATCCTTGCGGGCGTTGCAAAGGGACTTCTTGACGCGGGCTATAAGGTAGGCGGTCTTGATGCCTACACAACCTCTTGCGTGCCCGGCGGCTCGGGACTTTCCTCGTCTGCGGCATTCGAGAATATGGTGGGAACGATGATAAATCATTTCTACAATGACGGAGCGGTCTCCTCGGTTGAGATTGCAAAGATCTCGCAGTTTGCCGAAAACGTTTTCTTCGGTAAGCCCTGCGGTCTTATGGACCAGGTGGCGTGTGCCTTTGGCGGCATAGTTGCTATTGATTTTGCCGATCCCAAGGAGCCTGTCATCGAGCAGCTCGACCTCGATCTTTCGGGTGCGGGCTACGCACTTTGCATTATAAAGACGGGCGGAAATCACGCAGACCTCACCGACGATTATGCGGCAGTTCCCGCTGAGATGAAGGCTGTTGCACGTGCTCTCGGAGTAAACGTTCTCCGTGAGACAAATAAGGCGGCTCTTACCGAAAAGATCCCCGAGCTTCGCGAGACTGTCGGTGACCGTGCAATTCTCCGTGCCTGCCACTTCTTTGACGAAAACGAGCGAGTTGCCGAGATAAAGGCGGCTCTCAAGGCTAAAAATATTGACAAATTCTTTGAGGGAATTCTCGCCTCGGGAAGATCCTCTTTCTGCTACCTTCAGAACGTTTATACGACCAAGAACGTAGGCGAACAGGGCGTTTCTCTTGCTCTTTGCCTTGCCGAGAGCTATCTTAAAGAGGTAGGCGGTGCTTGGCGTGTTCACGGCGGCGGATTTGCGGGAACGGTTCAAAGCTTCGTTCCTCTTGCAAAGGTCGAAGGCTTTACTAAAGCTATTGAGGCTGTATTCGGTGAAGGCTCTTGCCTCGCCCTCTCGATCCGCCCTGACGGTGCTATTAAGTTAATGTGATTTTCGCAAACGAAGTTTCTACCTTCAGGTAATTTGTTGAACGGTTTGTTTTGTTTTTAACGCGGTTGCAACTTAAAGGCTTCCTCCCCGAGGGAGGCTTTGGGTTAGATTTGCGTTAAAAAATTTAACAAACACCCCGACAAATCCCAATTTATCATTAAGAAAGAAAATTCTTTATTATGAGATTTTTAACGTTATATTCAGGCTCGGGCGGAAATGCGGCTTACATCGAGAGCGATGAAGCGGCAATTATAATCGACGCCGGAAAAAGTGCGAAGCGACTGTGTATGGCTTTAAGGGAGATCGGCTCGTCAATAAAAGACGTCGATGCCATTTTTATCACGCACGACCACTCAGACCATACCTCTGCACTTGAGGCACTGATAAAAAAACATAAAATACCTATCCACATCACCGAAAAGAGTGCCGAAATATTCGAGAGTGACCGCTTTTCAGAGCTTAGGGAAAACATTGTGGTACATTCTCCTCTTTTTGAGGTCAGGGTGGGTGACCTCAACGTTCGCTCCTTTGTCACCTCGCACGATAGCAAAATGAGTGTTGGATATCGAATAGATGTCGACAGCGGTATATCTCTCGGTTTTGCAACCGACCTCGGCTACGTCAGCGAATGTGTAAAAGAGGCTCTCGTCGGCTGTCGGGCGGTAATTCTCGAGTCAAATCACGATATTGAGATGCTCGAGAGCGGTCCGTATCCTGCCTTCCTCAAGGAGAGGATCCTTTCAAGGCGTGGGCACCTCTCGAACGAGGATTCTTCCCTTTTTGCCGCCTTTCTTGCGGCAAACGGAACGAGTGATTTTCTTCTCGCACACCTGAGTGCTGAGAACAACACTCCCGCCCTCGCTCTCGATGCCTTTCTCTCGGCTGTGGCGGACTCGTCGGTTAGAGTCAGCATAGCTCACCCCGAGCTGCCTACCGAAATTTGCTTTTGATTGAGCGAAAAGTCCACCCTTTTGAGTGAAAAATGCGTTTAATTTCCCTTTTCCACTTTGTATAATAGAGGTAATTATTTTGATAAACGTAAAGCTTATAGCCCTCGGAAATCTTAAGGAAGGCTATCTTAGAGAGGCGTTTTCCGAATACGCAAAGCGTCTTTCGGCGTTTAGCCGCTTTGAGTGCGTCGAGCTTAAAGAATACCGCCTGCCCGACTCTCCCTCGCCCACCGAGATCGACACGGCACTTGAGGACGAGGCAAAGCGAATTCTCTCTCTGCTTTCTCCCCGTGCCTACAAAATCGCCCTTTGTATTGAGGGCAAGCAGTTCTCCTCAGAGGAGCTTTCAAAGAAAATAGATGAGGCGGCAGAACGGACAAGCGAGATAATTTTTATCATCGGAAGCTCTCACGGTCTTTCTGAAAAAGTAAAGGCGGCGTGCGACCTTCGTCTTTCAATATCGAAAATGACCTTCCCCCACCAGCTTATGCGGGTAGTTATGGCGGAAGCAATCTACCGCTCGTTTAGTATATCAAAGGGAACGAAATATCATAAATAAATTGGTATTTGTCGAACGGCTTTGGGAAAGTGGTTGAAAAGTTTTGGTCGAGCTTTTTTAAAAGCTCGCGGAGCTCGAGGTAGCGAAGCGGCATTTCGGTAGTGAATGACAACCCTGTGCGGTTGTCAGAGCCGAAATGTGACCGAGCCGCAGCGAGAAGAGCCTCGTGAAAACGGC
>JAFVSI010000027.1 GCA_017503865.1 Clostridia bacterium
GCACACGAGGGGGTTCCCCTCACTAAATGAAAACTAACTATACCGTTTGCCGCTTTTCTTTGCGAAAAGAGGCACAAAGAAAAGCTAAGCAAAAGAAAGTGCCGTTTTTACGAGGCTCCGCCTCGAGCTCCGCGAGCTTTTAAAAAAGCTCGACCAAAACTTTTTAATCCCTTTCCCAACCCGTTCGACAAATACCAATTTATTTATCCTTACTTGAAAAAAAGGAGGTTTATATGTTTTTCGAAAAAGAGACTCTTTCGCTCAATATTTTGGACGTGCTTGAATTGAGGTACTATGACGTAAATCTATTTAATTCGGGGCGAAATTTTGGGGCACTTTCCTTTCGTTTTCGTTCCGACGCCACTCTTATAACCGAGCACGAGGAATACAAAACGGGTGACAATTACGTTTCGTATGTTCCCGCAAGATTTGACTATCGAAGAGAGGCAAGTATTGACGAGTTTATCGTGGTACACTTTGATACCTCCGACTATTTTACAGATTCTATAGAATGTTTCGAGGCACAAAACTCCGAAAAAATGAAGGAGCTCTTCAAAAAGCTTCTTGACACCTGGAACGGCAGGGAAGTGGGATACAAGTACAAGTGTACTGCAATTCTTTACGATATTCTTGCCGAGTGTTATCTTGAAAATTTCAGAACAAGGCACAAGGATTCAAAGATACGCGCCTCGGTTGACTACATACAGGCTCACTTCAAGGAGTCGAGCCTCACAGTCGAAGAGGTGGCTAAAAAATCCTTTATGAGCGAGGTCTATTTCAGAAAGCTTTTCAAGAAGGAATACGGCATTTCCCCACAGAAATATATCGTAAACCTTCGCATACAAAACGCTGTGGGACTTATTTCCTCGGGATATTACTCGCTTGCCGAGGTGGCGTATATGTCGGGCTACAACGACTACAAATACTTTTCGGTCGAGTTCAAAAAAGCCCTCGGAGTCTCGCCCTCGAAGTATTCGTATAACTACAATAGAATATAAAACGAAAGAGAGGAACAAAGTTCCTCTCTTTTTTGATTTTTATAATTCAGTCTTGCCGCTTATATATTGAGCGAGCTTCCCGTCAGCCTTTTTCCACGTGCCAAAGGCATATCTGAAACGCCCGAAAGCAAGTGAGAGAGAGGCACGGAGCCCCTTGTTTTCTACGTACCACTTAGCCCATTTGAGCTTTGAATAGTCCGCCATATAGGGCTTTAAAAAGACCTTCGCACGGTGGTAGTCGTCTAAAAACACCTTCACGGCAAGGGGGGGATATTTGCTTATATTCCTTCTTTGAAACGTTGCGGAATACGTAAGGACACTCGTCCTTGACGATTCTCACGTTCTCTCGGTCTAAGCTGTAGGGCATATGCTCCCAAGAATAAGAGTCGCTTGTAAGCTTCAGCTTTAACAAGACGCCCTTTTCGGTGTTGCGTTGCTGACGCTGGTAGTCGGTATCGAACACGAAGTTGCCTAAGGAATAGAAAATCGTTTTCTCGCCAACTGTCTCATAGTTCTGCGGAACGTGAGGGTGATGACCGACAATTATATCAGCCCCGAAGGAGAGATAGCGGAGATATTTTTTTCTTACAAAGGGAAGGGGTAGATTTGAAAATTCCTCGCCGCCGTGAACGATGATAATACACCATCGGTATTTCTTTTTTATATCCTTAATGCCCTTTTTTATGAGCTTCACATCGTTCCAGTCGATAATTCCCGCCTTGTCTTTTCCTGCCTTAAACAAGGTCTTGTAGCAGACCGCAAGCATAGCTATTCCACCGCATTCGTCAATGACAACGGGCTCTTTAGCCTCGTCCTCGCAAAGCCCCGCACCAAGCGTGCGATAGCCGTAAGACTCGGCAAGCTTCATAGTGTCAACAAGACCTGCCTCGCTGCAGTCAAGCGTGTGGTTGTTCGAAAGATTCCATATGTTTCCGCCCATTTTTATAAGCCACGATACAGATCTCGGGTCGCTTGCGTGGGCAGGCGTCGACTTGTCGCCGCGTGTCATAGTCCCGCTTGTGAGAGCTCCCTCAACGTTTGGCACAACGTAGTCCGACTCCTTCAAAAAGTCGATAAGCTCGGGGGCTATCAAGTCCTCTTTTGCAAAAGCGTCCTTCATATGCTTCGAAAAAGCAATGTCACCCGTAAAAGCAATTTCGGTCATTTTTCTCTCCTGAAATGCGATGAATGTTTTAAATACTGTTTTTCGGTATTAGCCCAGTAATTCTTTCGGGGGTATTATAGCATATCTTTTTCTGAAAGTAAAGAGTATTTTTTCGCTTGAATAAAAACAAGAGACGAGCAAAGTTCCTCTCTTGTTTGTTGGGTGAATGGTTTAGATGATAGATTAGTGTCGAATCGATTTTGACGGTTTAGGAAGAAAATTATTTGATGGAATATAAAAAATCACAAAATACGAATCAAAATCGTCAAAGGCAGGATAATAACACAAAGAAACATCCTCGTTTTGTTCCCATTCAATAGTAAAATCCTGTTCAAACAAAAATTTATATGCCGCACTCCATTTTTCATAATTCCAAACGGGTACGGGAAAAATTTCGATTTTAGTTTCAAAAAGATTATCTATTTTCCAATATGGTTCATCTTGCAAAATTCTAAATTCAAAATTATTTCTCTCACAGAATAAATTGAGACGCTCAAAGAGTTCTTTTCTTTTTTGGTTAGTTGCGATTGTTTTGATAGATACAGCAGAATCCATACCCCACCGCCTTTCTGCGGTTATTATAACATGTTTTAGGGAAAATGTAAAGTATCTTTTGTAGGGACAGGCGTCCTCGACTGTCCGTGAGGGCACAGGGGTATTCGCACAGAGTGCGAAGATTTTTGCTCGTACCTCACGTGAGCGAGCTCCCATCGGCTTACTCGCAAAATGCGAACCCCATCTCGTAACGCAGGCGTTACGATGCGAGGTTCGAATCTATCTGTGTACCAGCCAAAAAGAAAAAACAAAGGACACCTTTTGGTGTCCTTTGTTTTTTGGCTGGGGCACAGGGATTCGAACCCCGGAAATGTCAGAGTCAGAGTCTGATGCCTTACCGCTTGGCGATGCCCCACAACAAACCGTATTATAGCAGATTAGACTTTCTTTGTCAAGTACTTTTTCTAAATTTTTCTACATTTTATGTTGCACTTCTTTTGTGCTTTTATAATTATTCCCTGTGCGTAATGTGGTTATTCCAATTAATTGGTGTTTATCGGGGTGAGGTTATTATAAATCGTTTGTTTTTTTCGGACCGTCTATTTGCAAAGCAATTTTGGACGCACGCTCCCTACAGGTGTAAGATGTTTGTAACCCTCGCGGGGTAAAGAAAAAATTGAAAATTTGTTTGTAGGGACCGGCGTCCCCGACGGTCCGTTTCATAACGCAAACAACACACCGATAAATTACCTAAAGGTAGAAACCTTCGGTCTCGAAAATTTGAATATTTATATCAAAAAGAAAACGGCAGGAATCTTGATATTTTCCCGCCGTTTAGTATGATTATTGTTTTTTATGATATTCTTCAAAGAGGTCGTTTGGAGTGCATTCGAGAATGTCGCAGAGAGCCTGCAAATTCTCAAATTTTATGCCGTTTGTTTGATTGTTTACCATCTTATTGAAGTTTTGATAGCTTAGCCCAAGCTGAATGTAAAGCCAATATTTCGTCTTTCCTTTTTCCTCTAATATCTCGAGTATACGTAATTTCATTATATCACCTCTACATTATATATTATGTAAAAATTATATATCGAAAAATACTTGACAAATAGACTTTTGCATTATATAATGTATAAGTGAGATAGCGAGTGGTATATAGTTGTGTTTATACTTTTTAATAATTAGAAGGAGGAAAAAAATGAACTTTTGGGGTGTAGTAGGAGCGATAATTGTTGCGGTTCTTATTTTGATGTTTTTATAATTTAAAGTGTGTCCGAACAATAAAAAGAAAGTTTGCAAAGAATTAAAAGAAGAGTATTTACTTATTCCTATCGTTGCGAGCCTTTACTTATTTAATAATTTTTTTCTGAAAAAAGTAACATACGGTTTACTTAAAGTGTTTTTTGTAGGTTATTTTAATGATCTGATTTGTCCTTTGTTTTTTGTTTCATATGTGAACATAATGCTAAACTTTGTAAACAAGAGAATAGTAAAATTGTTTTCCATTCTCTTGTTGTGTTTTTCTTGCGGTTTGGTGTGGGAGTTTGTCGCACCGTTGGTAAAAGAAAACTCTGTAACTGACATATGGGATTTGGTTTGTTACTGTGTTGGTGGAGTGTTATATTGGATAATTAAGAAAATAACTTGTGCTAAAAAAACGGGTGTAAAAAATGAAGGAACCTAAAAATGTTGGAGATTTCATGCTTATAGTAACGGCTATTGTATTTATTGGATTATTATTGTCATTTTTATAATGCTCAATAAGTGTTACTATTTTTTGAAATTGCAGACAGAGAATTTTAAAGGTGGAATATTGAAGCGAACTATATTAGATTCGCCTTAATATTCCGCCTATTTACTTTTTTAAAACCTAAAATACAAAAACGGGTTATACCCCGAGGCGACGAGTCTTGCGGTGCAGAGAAGAAGGGCGAGGGCGGTGAGGGCGTTTTCGGTGAGAGTTCTCGAAAGCTCGCCGCCCGTTATTTTCTCGAAGATTTTCTTTGGCAGCGGTGTCGAGGCAAAAATCATAATGAGCAAGAGGGGGATATTTCTTATAAGCTCGTATGCGTCGGAGCCACCGAAAAATTCGGTCGCACCTATACCGAACATACGTGAAAGATAGGGAATCGCTCCCCCCTCTATTGTATCGGCAGAGAAGATAACCCAGCCGACAAGCATTATTGCCGTCGAATAAACGTGGGTGATGATTCTCGGTATTTTTTCGAGGACTTTTAGGAGAAAAGCCTTTTCGATGGCAAGAATTAAAAAGTAATATAACCCCCAAAAGAGAAAATTTATTGATGCTCCGTGCCATATTCCCGTGAGCGACCAAACGGCAAGGAGATTGAGATAAGTTCTTAGCTTTCCTCGCCTATTACCGCCAAGCGGGATATAGACGTATTCTCTGAAAAACGAGGAAAGTGTGATGTGCCAACGCCGCCAAAATTCTGTTGCCGAGCGGCTTATATAGGGATAATTAAAGTTTTCGGGAAAATCGAAGCCGAAAATCTTGCCAAGTCCAATCGCCATATCGGAGTAGCCGCCGAAATCGAAATATATCTGAAAGGCAAAAAATACGATGCCGAGCCAAGCGCCGAAAACGGTGTTGTCCTCTCTGCCGACAAGGCACATTCTTTCCCACATCTCGCCTGCGGTATTTGCGAGCAAGACCTTTTTTGAGAGACCTACGAGAAATCTTTTGGCTCCGTCAGCCGCCCTTGAAAAGCTGTGAGCTCTCGACTCGAGTGCCTCGTCAACCTCTCTGTACCTCACTATCGGCCCTGCGACGAGCTGTGGAAAAAGCGAGACGTAGGTCGAGAATTTAATTATCGAGTGTGCTATCTTGACGTCACCTCGATAAACGTCGATGACATATGAAAGTGCCTGAAATGAATAAAACGATATGCCGAGTGGCAGGGCGATTCCAAGCGGGGAGAGGAAGGGAAGGGCGTTTGCAACGGGCTCGTAATACTTGAAAAAGCCAAGCAACAAGATATTGGTCGAGACTGCCGCCGTGAGTGCTATTTTGCAAAAGGTGAGAGAGTGTTTTTCCTTATCAACAAGAAAGCCGAAAAGAAAATTTACGCCGATGACCGCAAGCATTAAAAATAAGTAGATAGGCTCGCCTACCGCATAAAACAAGAGGCTTGCGACGAGTAAGGCGGTGTTTTTTGATTTTCTTGGCGTGAGAAAATACACCGACACCGTTATCGGCAGAAAAATATATAAAAATTCTAAAGAAGAAAAGAGCATACGTTACCTCGGCACGAAGAATATGTAAACCGAGAGCGTATGCTCTTATTTGTTTATGTTTTAGTTAGTTCGTGTTAAGAGCGGCGGGAGCAGCTTTGACTGTTGCCGAAATTCATCTCAATATCCGCGTCCGAGCGGATATTGATGCACTTTTCTTCACCCTTGTTAAATTAAAATATATAAAAGTTTTTGGGAGTCCAGAGCCCTTTTTTCAAAAAGGGCTTTGGGAAAATCCTAACACAAACTAACTCTTGAGCTTCATAACCTCAAGGGCAGCAGAGATAATTCCTATCTTGCCGCTTTCGTATGTAAGACCGCCCTGAAGGAATGCGGTGAAGGGCTCACGGAGAGGGCCGTCGGCAGATAGCTCTATCGACGAGCCTTGTGTAAAGGCACCTGCCGCCATAATGACCTCGTCGGAGTATCCGGGCATTGCCCAAGGCTCGGGAGTAACGTAGGCATCAATGGGAGAGCCGTACTGAATTCCTCGGCAGAAGGCACAGAGAGCCTCTCTCGAATGGGTTACGATAGCCTGAATTATATCGTGCCTTTGCACGTTCCAAGCGGGCTCGACCTCATATCCGAGTGCCTCGAAAATATATGCCGCAAGGTGAGCGGTCTTTATAGCCTGAGCGGTTGTGTGAGGGGCATAGAAAAGTCCCTTGAAAATGTTTTTGTTCTGTCCGAGTGTAGCTCCAACCTCAAGACCGCAGCCTACTGAGGTGAGTCTGTACGAAGCAAGCTCGACAGCTCTTGCACTGCCTGCGATATATCCGCCCGTCTCAGCCATTCCGCCACCGGGATTCTTTATGAGAGAGCCTATTATCATATCAGCTCCAACAGCAGTAGGCTCACGCTCCTCAACGAACTCACCGTAGCAGTTGTCAACCACAACGAAGCAATCGGGGTGAATATCCTTGACAAATTTTACAGCCTCGCCAATCTCGTCGACAGAGAGAGTTTTTCTGTTAAGATAACCCTTTGAACGCTGAATGAAAACGACCTTTATTCTATCCTTGTGTGCGTGAAGCACCTCGCCTATCCTATCGAAATCAAAGTCTCCGTTTTCAAGTAGGTCGCACTGCATATACTCGACACCGAAATCGCGGAGAGAGCCGTTTCCTGCCTCGCCCGTGTTGCCTATGACCTCGTCAAGCGTGTCGTACGGCTTGCCCGCGATTGAAAACATAATATCGTTCGGACGGAGAAGTCCGAAAAGACCTATTGTGAGTGCCTGTGTGCCGTTTACAATGTTATGGCGTACGAACGCCGCCTCAGCCCCCATCACGTCAGCCCAAATCTCGTCAAGCGTTTCTCTGCCGTGATCGTCGTAGCCGTAGCCCGAGGTTGCGGCAAACATAGTCTCACTTACTCGGTGAGACTTGAAGGAGTCCATAATTTTTTTAGTATTTGCAAACGATATTCTATCTATCTCGGCAAATATGTCAGAGAGCTTTTTTTCCGCCTCAGAAACAAGGGCGGAAATTTTCTCAAAATTGTCCATTTCTATTAAAATTCCTTTTATTATATTGATTCAATAAATTTTTCTGCAAGTTTTGCACACGCCTCGGCGTCCGAGAGGTCGCATAGCTCAACTCCCGAGTGGATATATCTCGAGGGAATGGAGAGAGCACCTACCTTTGCACCGCTTCCCGTCATCTGAATAGCACTTGTATCGGTGCCTCCATAAGTGAGAATCTCGGTTTGGTGATTTATTCTGTTAGCCTCGGCAAGCTCGATAAGCTTATCGACAACGTCCTTGTGGCAGATGACCGAGGTGTCCTTTATCTTTATAGCCGCACCGTCACCGACCTTACACGCCATAGGCTTTGAGGTGGGAACGTCGCCCGTGCCTGTTACGTCAAAGACGAGTCCAAAATCGGCAGAAATACCGAAAGCGGCGGTCTTAGCACCTCTGCAGCCGACCTCTTCCTGCACTGAAAATACGTAATAGAGGTCGCAGGAGTGAGAATTTTTGGTGAAATACTCGGCAACGTCTATAAGCACTGCACAGCCTATTCTGTCGTCAAGCGGACGTCCTGCGATTCTCTTGCCCACAAGTCTTGTGAGAGAGGGACGGCAGACGAAAAAGTCGCCTATCTTGACTCTCTTTTCGGCTTCCTTTTTGTTTTTTGCACCTATATCGATATAGAATTTGTCGAGCTTATAGTCAGCAGGCTTTGTTGTGTCATCGGGAACTATAACTCCCGCGATTCCGTTCTCAGAGACGACCTCACTGAACGCCGCAGCGGCGGGTGAAATGCCGCCAACAGGGGCTATGCGGATAAATCCGTCGTCCTCGATAAAGGTTACAAGAAATCCTATCTCGTCCATATGGGCACAAAGCATTACCTTCGGGGCGTTTTCAAGCGAGCCCTTCTTGTGTGCGATAAGATTTCCGAGAGCATCGGTATATACCTCGTCGCAAAGGGGAGTGATATACTTTTTAATTAGCTCCCGTATTTTTTCCTCTCTTCCCGAGACGGAAGGAGTATTTATAAGTGTTCTCAGTATCGTAAACATTATTTAAGCTTCTCCGTTAAAATGAATTTGTAGAGCAATTCAAGCATTGCGTCGTAGTCGTCAAGAGACGCTACACAGTTTGGCGAATGCAGGTATCTTGTGGGAGCAGAGAGGGCAAGCGTGCGTACGCCCGTTGTGCTCTTGTGGATATGCCCCGCATCGTTTCCGCCCGAAACGAACTTTTTGATTTGTGCCTTGATACCGTTTTCCTTTGCGGTTTCAAGCATAAGGTCAATAAGACCTCTGTCATAAATTGTCGAGCGGTCCATAAGGGATATAACTCCGCCCTCACCGAGCTTTGCGACCTTCTGTGACTCGGGAACTCCCGCAATGTCGGCAACTGCCGTGGTTTCAAGGACTACCGCATAATCGGGGCGAATTATATTTGCCGCCACCGTTGCTCCCGAAATTCCCACTTCCTCGCGTGTTGTAAAGCAGAAATAGAGGTCAAGGGGAAGGGAATCCACTTTATCTTTGAGCCTTTTGAGAAGCTCTATAAGAATAGCACAGCCGAGTCTGTCATCGAGTGCTTTTGAGCCGATAAAGCGGTCATTTTTGCCGAAATATTTGAAATTCGGGGAGAAGGTTAGATAGTCACCGATTTGGCACAATTCTTTTGCCTCGTCACCGTCCTTAGCTCCAATATCAACATAAAGATTTTTGATTTTTTCGGGCTTTAGCCTGTCCTCTCTGTCCTTATGGTGAATTGCCTTTGAGGAGATGATTCCGTCAACAAATCCTTCTTTTGTGAGAACGGTAACGTGCCTGCCCGCAACGACCTCGGGCGAAATACCGCCCACAGTGTCGATTTTAAGATATCCGCTCTCACTTATCTCGGTTACCATAAAGCCCACCTCGTCGGTGTGTGCCGAGAGCATAAGCTTTTTGGCATTTTCCTTGCCCGATTTAAGCTCTACGGTAAGATTGCCGAGCTTGTCGTATTTTGGTGTGACGGGGAGATTTTTTGACTTTAGTATCTCCTCAATGAGCTTTGTGACAAATCTCTCGCAGCCGCTTGGCCCAAAGGTACAGGAGAGCTTTTTTATAAGCTCGTAAGAATTATTATTACACATTTCTATACACCTCCGCAATTTCCTCACTTAGAGCTATCTCGCGTACAAAGTCAGCGAGCACTCTTGCGTCGGTAATATCTACAAGCTCGACAGCGGTGTGCATATTTTTAAGGGGAAGCCCAACGTCAATTACGGGAATACCCTCTCCAACAATAGACAGGCAGGTTGTATTCGTGCCCGTTGACGAGGGGGCGGCACAACGCACGTAGCTTATGTTTTTCTCACTGCAAAGCTTTTCTGCAAGACTTGTGAAGTGTCCGTCAACGATGGCGGAAATGCTTATCGAAATGCCCTTGCCCATCTCGACAGTCTCGCACTTGTCAGTGCCCGGGACGGACGCGAGATTCACGTCGATTACGACGGCATAATCGGGTTTTAGGTCAAATGCTGCGGGAGCTACTCCGCCTATTCTCACCGTTTCCTCGTGGCAGGAGAGAAGAAGGGCAACGTTTGCCGCAAGCTTTTCCCTCGGGGCTTCGACGATGCCACATATTGCCGCCGCGGCACACGCCTTGTTGTCAAGACTTTTGCCGACAAAGTATTTTTTGTCTTTTCCGAGATTTTTATAAATGGGTGCGAAGCCTACGGGCGTGCCTACACGCACTATTTTTTCAAGCTCTTCCTTAGGATACCCCGTGTCTATAAGAAGCTCGTCAATAGCTGTGAGCTTCTCGCGGTCGTCCTTGCTCTTGAGGTGAGGGGGCGTCGAACAAACTATACCGCATATTGTTTCCTTGCCGTAAATTACGACCTCGCTCGCCTGCATAATAGCAGGGTCAATGCCGCCCACAGAGGTCACTCTTAGAAAGCCACCCTCAAGTATTTCCTTTACCATAAGTCCTATCTCGTCAAAGTGTGTGTCGATGAGAAGGGTGGGGGCATTTTCCTTTGCCGCTTTTTTTATGAAGAGGTGGTTGCCTACGGCATCGGTCTTATATTCGTCAAAGTATTTGCCGATAAGTGCTATAAGCTCCTCATAGTTTTCGCTCTCGTGTCCCGAAATTGACATAAGGGAGCACAGAGAAGTTGTTAGATTTTCTAAGTTCATAAATTGCCTTTCGTTTTGTCAGTTGCCCCAGTATTTTTTGTCAAGACTGCGGTACTGTATTGCTTCTGCTATGTGGTTCGCACGTATTACCTCGCTACGCTCAAGGTCGGCAATGGTTCTTGCCACTCGCATTATTCTGTCGTGTCCTCGCACCGACATTCCCATTTTATCGTATGCCGCACGCAAAAGTGCGTCTGCCGAGGCGTCGGTGACACAGTATTTTCTTATATTCGCCGCATCAAGCTCGGCGTTTGAGAATTTACCGCTGTCTTTTCCCATACGCTCTCTTGCATATTCTCTTGCGGCAACTACTCTCGCACGAACATCACGGGACGACTCGGGTGTTTCGCCCTTCTTATTTATTTCCTCGTACGTAAGAGAGGGAAGCTCTATTTGAATATCTATTCTGTCAAGCAGAGGGCCGCTTATGCGGGAGACGTACTTGCGTACGTCAGTGTCCTTGCAAGTACATTTGCGTGTCGGGTGACCGAAATATCCGCAACGGCAGGGATTCATTGCCGCCACAAGCATAAAGGAGCAGGGATAGGTAACTCTGCCGCTCGCTCTGGTTATAGTTATTTTTCTGTCCTCGAGGGGCTGACGGAGAGAATCTGTTACAAGCTTCGGAAATTCGGGAAGCTCGTCAAGAAAGAGGATTCCGTTATTTGCAAGCGATACTTCGCCCGGCAGGGGATTTGTGCCACCGCCCACAAGGCTTATAGCACTCATCGTGTGGTGAGGAGAGCGGAAGGGGCGAGACGAAAGAAGAGCCACTCCCTCAGGGAGCGTTCCCGCCACCGAATGTATTTTCGTGGTCTCGATAGCCTCGTCAAAGGTCATTTCGGGAAGAATGGTAGGAAGGCGTTTGGCAAGCATTGACTTTCCCGTACCGGGTGGGCCTATAAGAAGGATATTGTGTCCGCCTGCCGCCGCAATTTCCATAGCACGTTTTGCCATTGACTGACCGCGTACGTCGGAAAAATCTATTTTATGCTCACCCGCCACCGAGGCAGAGGCATCAAGCTCGCTCCTGTTTACGGGCAAGAGCTTAGCCGAGCCGTTTAGATGAGCAACAAGCTCTCTTATGTTCTTTACCGAGTAGACGTCAATGCCCTTGACAGCCGCCGCCTCTGCGGCAACCGATGCGGGAGCATAGAACTCGGAGAGGCCTGCTTCCTTTGCGGCAACGCACATACAGAGCGTTCCGCGTACTGCTCGAAGCTCCCCCGAGAGAGACAGCTCACCGACAAAGCATTTGTCCGCAAGGCGTACCTCTTGGCGGATAATGCCGCCGAGGTGAAGAATTCCGACAAGTATTGCCGTATCGAATGCCGAGCCTTCCTTTTTTCTGTCGGCAGGGGCAAGGTTAACCGTAAGATTCATCTCGGGAAAGCGGAAACCGCTGTTAAAGCAAGCGGTCTTTACTCTCTCCTTTGATTCCTTTACGGCAAGGTCGGGAAGTCCGACTATATCAAAGGACGGAATGCTCTTGTAGCCGTTGCACTCAACGCTTACAAGAAAACCGTCTATTCCAAACAGTCCTGCACTAAAAACAGTAGATAGCATTTTTTTACTCCAAAATATTATTTGTGGTTTTTGGTTAAATTATCCGTTATATAAGGCGTTCGTAAAGATTTATTACCTCAACGCCCTTTTCCTTTGCATACGAGCAGGTATAAGCGGTGCCGCCCTTGTCGGTCGAAAGATAGCAAACGCAGACGTCGGAGCCGTTAACAAGACGCCTGTTTCTTGCGTGCATACAGCCCTTCGTGTATACGTCGCTCTCATAGCTTACCTTGTCAGCCCGCTGGAGAATAAACCGATAGGCACTCTTCTCCATCTCACTCCAGCCAAGAGTCTGGTCGCGGCAGGGAAGGCATAGCTCAAGTGTTACCGAAAGGTCGGGATATTTATTTTTAAGCTCGAGACATTTGAGTGCGGCGATAGTGTCAAAGCCGATAGCTCCCCCTGTCTTGAAATGCCTGAAGCCCTTTTTTATAAGAGAATCAAGCAGAACTGTAAGACATTCGGGAAGGCGTATCAAATGCTCGTCGCATATCTGTCTGTGCCCCGAAAAGCAACAAGTTTTAATTTTATCCATTTCTCGCTCCGAATATAATTATACATTTTACATTATACTACAAATTTTAAAAAAAGGGAAGACCTTATTAAATTTTTAATAGGATTTCAAATTTTGCAAATCGAAGGTTTCTACCCCTAAAACCCCGACAAATACCAATTTATTAGTTTTAGTCATAAATACAGTACTTCTTATATAAAATTATTTTAGATAGCTTTAGGGGGAATAAGATATGAAAAAAACTATATTTACTGTTTTTGTTTCGGTTATACTTGTTTTATTTGTTATAACTGTTATAGGAGTTATGAAGCCGAGCGGTGAGGGAGAAAAGGACAGAGAGCCTGAGCTCATCTCACCCGGTATTTTCATTCTTGCCGAGCGGGGAACTATGGCAAAATCGGGAATGCGGGGGAGTGAGCTTTGCCTCAGCCGAGACGATTTTTCCCGTGCCCTCAATCTTAGAAACGTCAGCGAAATAACCTTTACAAGCGTTCCGCCCGATACTGACGGCAAGCTTTTAGTCGGAAACACCGTTATCAGAAGCGGACAAACGGTAAGCGGCTCGAACATCTCGCTACTTACCTTCCGTGCGGCAAACGAGGCAGTCGGGGGCACGTCCTTTACCTTCGCACCGAACGGCGAGGCGTATGATATTCGCTGTTCGCTTTATTTTCTTGACGAAGTCAACTATGCCCCCACTGTAAGCATAGCACCTGCCGTTTCCCTTGACGTAAGCACCTATGAAAACGTGACGCACTACGGTAAGCTTTCGGCATTCGATCCCGATGGCGACGAGTGTATTTACGAGATAGTTTCTTATCCAAAAAGAGGGCTTCTCACGCTCAGCGGTGACGATGGGGAATACGTCTACACTCCCGACAGGGATTTTGTCGGCAAGGACAGCTTTTGCTACGTCGCAAGAGATAAATTCGGAAATTACAGTGCCTCTGCCGAGGTGAGTGTTGAGGTCAGCCGTGCCTCGCTTTCATCGGTTTTTGAGGATATGAGCGACTCTGACGCACATTCTGCGGCAATAAAGCTTTCCGAAGCAGGAATTATGAGCGGAACGCAGATAGGTGACGGATATTATTTTCAGCCCGACAAGGCGGTAAGCAGAAGTGAATTTGTGGTGCTTGCTATGCAGACGCTCGGCATAAGAGAGGTGAATGCTCTTCGCACCTCGGGATTTGCCGATGACGCTGATATTCCTGCCTCTATGAGAGGATATATTGCGGCGGCACACGAGCTTGAATATATAAACGGTACGTTGGTTGACGGCAAGCTTTGCTTTTTGCCAAACGATAGCATTACGAGAGCCGAGGCGGCAGTTATTGTGTCGCGTATGATTGAGGCAGCAACACCCGTTATCTCACCGAGCTTTGACGATGAAAATGATATTCCCGCGTGGGCGGCAAGCTCACTTTCTTCGCTCTCGGCAATGGGGATAATTGATACGAATGACCGAAAAATCGAGGCAAACGAGGTTATGACAAGAGGTGATACGGCAAAAATGCTCGTTGCCGTAATGAGAGTCAATCAATAGATTTTTTATCGGGGAGAGTGCGAAAAACATTCTCCCCGTGCGATTGTTGTTTGTGTTTAAATTTTTGATTTATAGGTGAGTTTGAAATAATTTGTTTGCATGGAATACGGACCGTCGAGGACGCCGGTCCCTACAAACAATAATTTAATTTTTTCTTTACCCCGTGAGGATTTCAAAAATTTACGACCTGTAGGGACCGGCGTCCTCGACGGTCC
>JAFVSI010000068.1 GCA_017503865.1 Clostridia bacterium
ACGGTTCTACAACAATGAACGTATTCAACTCAAAACAAAACTGACACCTCTCGAAAAGCGATGTCAGTTCGTTGCTTAATTCTTAATTATACTACCCACAGGGGCTTTTTGTACTGTCCGCACAATTTGGGGCAGTTCATATTTACGGGTTCTTTTATATAAACCGTCAGGAGAAATTTATGTATTCAAATATAAAAATCTCAAATATTATAAAGGCGGTATCGCTTATGTGTGCTTTGCTTACGTTGCTTTTTTCGGTCTCTTGCGGTGACGTTGAAAATGAAAACACACCTTCAAACGAGACCGAAGTCGAAACCTCAAATCAGGGAAAAATCAAATACAATACCGCTAAATTCGGTAATCCCATTTCGCCTAATGATACGCCCGATCCCTTCATTACTTATGATGCCGAAACGGGATACTATTACGCTCTTCACACGCAGGTCGACCGTATTGAGCTCTACCGTCACAAGCACGCCGCAGACGTGTTTACTGAGGGCGAAAGAAAAGAGCTTTGCCGTGCAAACGGCGAAAATAACATCTGGGGTGACGTCTGGGCACCTGAGATGCACCGAGCCCCCGACGGAAAGTGGTACGTATATTCAAGCAGCCGAATTGCCGAAGAGGACAGCGGGAAGCAGCTTTTTGTTCTCGGCTCACTGACCTCTGACCCCTTTGGTGAGTGGGAATTCAAGGGAAGACCTACCTCAAACATTTTCAGTATCGACCCCACGATTTATACTGCCGACGACGGAACACAGTATATGTGCTATTCAAAATACGATTCACGGTACGGTCAGGTGCTTGAAATTGCGAAAATGAAAAATCCTTATACTTGTGAGAGCGGAGTTATGATAGCCCGTGCGGAGCTCGAATGGGAGCTTGTAGAGCCTTGCGTTGGTACCCAAGCGATAATTGAAGGAGCATTTTTTCTTGAAAGCGGAGACAGACTGTTTTTGATATATTCCGCCAACGGCTTTTGGACGGTCCACTATGCACTCGGAGTTCTTGAATATATCGGCGGAGACTTCTGCTCGCCTGAAAGCTGGAAAAAGCACCCCGAACCGCTACTGAGCTACGGAAACGGTGTTTACGGCCCCGGCCACGCCTCGTTCTTCCATTCGCCCGACGGCACTGAGGTCTGGTGTGCATATCACGGTATGCGTAATCCCAACAAAACCGTTGATTATGTTCCTCGATATTGTCACCTGCAAAAAGTGGAATTTGATGAAAGCGGATACCCGATAATGGGTAAACCCGTCGGATACGGAAAGGCGACACTTCCACCCTCGGGAGAGATAAAATAAAAATGTTTTTGAGAGTTCTCAAAAGCGAAGAATAAATTTATATTTTAGCAAATATCTTTACAAAAACGATAATAAGTTGTATAATGACAGTAATAATACTATTATAAATTCAAACCATCAAGGAGTAAAAATATGAAGCTTATCATCAAAGACAATTACGATTTAATGTGCGAGTGGGCGGCAGGTCATATTGCCGATGCCATCAACAACCATAAAGAGGACCGTCCCTTCGTGCTTGGTTTGCCGACAGGCTCGTCGCCTCTTGGAGTTTACAAGAGACTAATTGAGATGAACAAGGCGGGCAAGGTTACCTTTAAGAACGTAGTCACCTTCAATATGGACGAATACGTTGGACTTCCTCGCGAGCACGACCAGAGCTACTGGTATTTTATGCACGATAATTTCTTCAATCACATAGATATTCCCGCAGAGAACGTAAATATCCTCAACGGTATGGCAGAGGATCTTGAGGCTGAGTGCCAGCGTTACGAGGATAAGATAGCGTCTTATGGCGGCATCGACCTCTTCCTCGGCGGCAGCGGCGTTGACGGACATATTGCGTTCAACGAGCCCTTCACCTCGCTCACATCGAGAACAGGTGTTCGTGCACTCACTGAGGACACTATCATCGTTAACTCCCGTTTCTTCGGTTACGACGTAACGAAAGTTCCCAAAACTGCTCTCTCGGTTGGTGTTGGTACTGTCTGCGACTCAAAGCAGGTGCTTCTTCTCATCAGCGGACACAACAAGGCCCGTGCTCTTCGCCACTGCGTCGAGGGCGGAGTTGACCACGCTTGGACAATAAGCGCACTCCAGCTCCACAAGGACGGTATCATCGCTTGTGACGAGGCTGCTTGCGGCGAGCTTAAGGTCGATACCTACAAGTATTTCAAGGAAATTTATAAGAACGAAAAGTAATTCAAACAAAAAAGCGAGGCAGATTGCCTCGCTTTTTTTATTCAAAGTACTTGACATTTTCCTTGAGGGGTGCTAAAATAACTGTTGATATATAACGCGTGTTATATAAAGAAAGGGGAATGAAATATGCCGCCTAAGGTTAAGGTAACAAAAGAGGATATAATAAAAACGGCACTTGATATAGTCAGAAGCCGTGGCGTTGATGCGATAAATGCAAGGAGTATAGCGAGTGAGCTTGGCTGCTCGACACAGCCTATCTTCTCGAATTTTTCGGGAATGGAGGAGCTTGAAGAAGCGGTGGTCGCTTCGGCGAGAGAGGTTTACTTTTCGTTTTTGCAAAGAGAGGTTGAAAGCGGGAAATATCCCGAATATAAGGCGTTCGGTATGGGTTATATTCGCTTTGCAAAAGAGGAAAAGGAGCTTTTCAAACTATTGTTTATGTGCGACAGGCAGGGCAAGGGGCTTGAGGCAGGCACGGATTTCGAGAAATCGGTTGAATATATAATGATGGCAAACGGAATTTCAAAAGACGAGGCTGAGCGTATGCACCTTGAAATGTGGGTTTGCGTTCACGGCATAGCCACTATGGTCGCAACCTCGTTTTTGGAGTTTTCCACCGAGGTTATCAGCAATATGCTGACCGACGTATATCAGGGACTTCGCAGCAGTCACGCACGAGAGGAGAAATGATTATGAACGCTATAAAAATAGAGGGACTGACAAAAAAATACGGCAAAATAGTTGCGGTAGATAATTTGTCGCTCACGGTAGAGGCGGGCGAGATATTCTCCTTGCTCGGTGTAAACGGGGCGGGCAAGACGACAACGATAAAAATGCTCTCCTGTCTCACCTCGCCGAGCGAGGGAGACGCATATCTTTTTGGTAAAAGCATTACAAGCGAGTCAAACGAGGTGAAATCCTTTATAGCGGTTTCACCGCAGGAGACGGCTATTGCCTCGGGGCTTTCGGTACGTGAAAATCTTATGCTTATGTGCGGAGTTTACGGAATAGAAAAGGGCGTGCGAGAGGGTAGAATTGCCGAAATTTCAAGCCTTCTCGGGCTTGACGAGGTTATGGAAAGAAGAGCGGGAAAGCTCTCGGGCGGTTGGCAGAGGCGGCTTAGTATTGCGATGGCACTTATCTGCGAGCCGAAAATTCTCTTTCTTGACGAGCCTACGCTCGGGCTTGACGTAATTGTAAGAAGCGAGCTTTGGGATATAATCCGTGCGCTTCGTGGAAGAGTTACAATAATTCTTACCACTCATTATATGGAAGAAGCTGAAGCACTTTCCGATAAAATTGCGATTATGAAGGACGGGCGGCTACTTGTGTGCGACACCGCAGAAAAAATAAAAGACTTGGCAGGTGTTCAGAAATTCGAGGACGCCTTCGTTCGCATAGTAAGGGGGGAGAAGAAATGAGAATGCTTGCGTTTGCAAAGAGAAATACGAAAGAAATTTTACGCGATCCGCTAAATCTTTGCTTCGGTCTTGGCTTTCCGCTTGTCCTTATACTGCTTCTTTCGGCAATTCAGGCAAGCATACCCGTCAGCTTGTTTGAAATAGGACATCTGACACCGGGAATTTGCGTTTTCGGTCTTTCCTTTATGACGCTTTTCTCTGCAACCTTGATTGCAAAGGACAGAGGTAGCTCGCTTCTCGCAAGGCTTTATACAACGCCCCTCACGGCACTTGATTTTATATTTGGATATACATTGCCGATAATTCCGATTTCGATTATGCAGAGTATTGTTTGCTATATCGTGGCTCTTATTCTTGGGCTTAATTTGACGGTAAATATTTTGTATGCCCTGATTTTTATTCTGCCTATCTCGGTTTTATATATCGCACTCGGGCTTCTTTTTGGAAGTATTCTAACCGACAAACAGGTCGGTGGCATTTGTGGGGCACTTCTCACCAATCTTTCCGCTTGGCTGTCGGGTACTTGGTTTGACCTCGAGCTTGTGGGCGGAGCTTTCAAAAAAATCGCTTATGCTTTGCCCTTCGTTCACGCGGTTGAGCTTGAAAGAGCAGTGCTTGGCGGTAATTTTGCGGGTATTTTTCCGCATCTTTGGGTGGTGATAGGATACGCCGCCGCAACCCTTGCCCTCGCCGTGCTTTTGTTTTTAAGACAAATGAAAAGACAGTAAGAATTCATTAAATTGGTATTTGTAGGTGAGGCTTAGGGCGAGTGGTTGAAAAGTTTTTGTGTCTCTTTTTTCAAAAAGAGACCGCAATCCAACGCGCGTAGCGTTGGTCGCTCGTCGCAACGAGCGAAACTCCCCTATCGTTCGAAACGCCACGAAGGGTGAATTGCGGCATAGCCGCAAGAGGGGAACACACACGAGGGG
>JAFVSI010000028.1 GCA_017503865.1 Clostridia bacterium
AATTGGTATTTATAGAGGTGCTTTATTATGCGGGGGCAGGTGTTTTTTGAAAAAACCACCCGCCCCCGCACCCCCACTCTTAAAAACTTTTTTAACCCTTTTATTACATAATTTAGAGTTTTCGTTTCTACGCAAAGTCTCATAAAATCAAGCAATAGCAAAGTGTAAGCTCTCCGTAGAAGTATAAACCTCACCTTTGCTTTAAAAATGGTTTGAAAAGTTTTTTGTGGAAGGGGGTGCGGGGGAAGAGACTTTTTTCCAAAAAAGGCGGTTCCCCCGCATTTACATAAACACCCCTACAAAGCAAAATTTGAAATAAACCAAAAAAAGAAGTCTAAAAAATGAGAAAGACAAATATAAGTGATATTGAACACAAAAGAATGACCGAGACGCCAATCACAAGGCTTGTGGTGACACTCTCGATACCGACGGTTATAAGTATGCTTATGACGTCGATCTACAATATGGCGGACACCTATTTCGTGTCGAGCCTCGGGGACAGTCCCGTAGGTGCGGTTGGAATAGTCTTTTCGCTGCAATCAATAATACAGGCGGTCGGCTTCGGTCTCTCGATGGGCTGCGGAAGTCTGGTATCAATTAAGCTCGGAGAGAAGAAAAACGACGAGGCAAACAAGATCTTTTCAAGTGCATTCTTCACCGCCTTTATCTGCGGCATGATAATTATGGGGCTCTGCTTTATCGACCTCGACGCCCTGCTCCTTTTCTTCGGCTCGACAGACACGATCCTGCCTTATGCAAGAGGCTATGCCGCCGTTATTCTTATAGCAGCCCCCTTTATGTGCTCGTCATACGTAACAAATAACAGCCTGCGTTCACAAGGCAAGGCAACCTTTGCAATGATAGCCAACCTCGCGGGCGGAATACTCAACATAATTCTTGATCCGATATTCATTTTTACCTTCAATATGGGCGTTGTCGGTGCGGCTGTCGCTACTGCTATAAGTCAGTTCGTAAGCTTTATTATTGCTCTTTTCTTCTATTTGAGCAAAAAAAGTATTCTCCTGCTCTCCCCGAAATTTATCAGCCGCCGCCCATACGATTATTGGCTGATAATCAAGACGGGAGCTCCCACCGTTTTCCGTCAGGGACTTGGAAGCGTCTCTACAACACTTTTGAATATTCAGGTCAAACCCTTTGGAGATGCCGCTATCGCTGCTGTCAGCCTTGCTAACAAGGTCTATATGATAATAAGAAGCATCGTGCTTGGCATAGGTCAGGGCTTTCAGCCTGTTGCGGGATACAACTTCGGGGCTAAAAAGCCTCATCGAGTTAAAGAGGCGTTCAAGGTCGCAGTCATTCTCGGCAGCACGGTCGCCTGCCTCGGTGCTTTGCTTGTGGCTCTCTTTCCCACCGAGGTTATGGAGCTGTTTCGTGACGAAGGAACCGAAGCGGTTGAAATAGGTGCGAGAATGCTCCGTTACCTCGCTATTTGCCTTCCCTTCCTCGGCTATTCCTCTTACGTCAATATGATGTATCAAAGTCTCGGCTTTGTCAAGGGAGCAACCTTCCTTGCGTCCTGCCGTCAGGGAATATTCTTTATTCCGCTCATTTTCCTTCTTCCGTTTTTGTGGGGGCTTGAGGGAGTTATTATGACACAGTCTGCGGCAGACATTTGCACCTTCATAATTTCAATTCCCTTCCATATAATTTTCGTAAAGAGACACCTTTGCGACGATAAAATTTCACCCGAAACATAAAAATTGTGAAAAAGATATTGATTTTGTCACTTTTTTGTTGTATAATCAAAATATAGCAGTATGCTAAAAATAATTTTTTGGAGGCACTTTCTAATGAAAGACATCATCAAAACTTTTGACGAGCTTCCCTTTATCGTAAAGCTCATTCTCTGCATCCCCGTTCTCGACATCGTTTGGACAGTTTACAGACTTATCAGAAGCCTTGATGCAAAGAACACCGTAGGTATCGTTGCTTCGATAATCCTCTTCTTCTTTGCTCCTTTAGTTTGGCTCGTCGACCTTATCTGTGTTCTTGTAAACAAGAAGATCTGGTGGCTCTGCTAATTAGAGTACATAATAAAAAAGCGGTATGATTTTCATACCGCTTTTTTGTTTTTGTGGAATTTCAAATTTTCGGGGGCGAAATTTCTACCCCTAACCCAAACACCCACACAAATACCAATTTAGCATAGTGATTTTACCTATAAAATCTATGATTTCCAATGGTAAATGCGTACGGTCTGTTTTTTGAGATCCAATTGTTTGTGGCAATACGAGGATTCATAAAGAAGAGGATATCGTTTGAAAGCGTATATCCCTCAAGACAAATCTTTGCCGCAATAACAGCCGATGCCGTAGGCTTCTGATAAATCGTTCCGAGAGCTACGGGCGAGAACTGTGTTCCGTTCTTGCGGTCAAATATAACACCGTAAATTGTGTTAGGATAGCTCTTGCTTCGCACACGGTTGAGCACCACGTTACCGACGGCAATCTGTCCCTTAAGAGACTCCCCCTTTGCCTCGGCACTGATTATTCGTGACAGCCAATAAAGGTCGTCCGCATTATAGTAGCTGTCCGCCCAAGCAAAATTACGGTTGCCCTTGGTGAGCGTCACCGAACGTGTCGCTCCGTCCCAATCGACACTGACGCCAAGTGCCTTTGCGATAGGTCTTATCGGTACGCAAATTCGGTCGTCAATAATTTTTATGGGCGTGACCGTGTAAAGGCATCTTCCGTTTGCATATATGTAAACGTCTCCCCTCGTAGCCGTCATCGAAAATCCGTCAGATTTTACGCTCGCCGTCTTAGTGCGGTCGTTCCACGAAATGTCATAATCTCCAAACAAATCGCAAAAGGCACGAAGACCGACGTACGTAACCGAGTCAATAATGGCGGCTTCTCCCTCTAAAACACGGCTTTTTCCCGAATAAATCACAACATTTGAGGCATTAGTGGGGAATTTTATCCTATTTTGCGTTGCAGCAGACAACGTAGGCGTCGCTATTGATGCCAAGCACAGCAAGGAAAGCAACAATGCAACTGTCTTTTTCAAATTAAATCTCATTTCATCCCTCCTTTTTTCAAAAATTAACGAGAAATCTTCCCTCGACACCTATATTATACTATTTTCTCCACAGTTCGTCAACCCACAAAATGTGGGTGTTTTGGTCTATTTTTCCTGTTATATAAAGGTCAAATCCCACACTCCGCCCATATTTATACCTATTTTATATATATTTTTTCAAAAAGGTGGCGAAAAAGTGTCAGTAGCAATCAAACGGCGTTTGTTAGAATGTTCGTGCAGCAGAAGAAAGGATAAAAAATTAAATGACTTGGGAAATAGCGGTTGGAATCTTTGCACTGATAGCGGCATTCATTCCCATTCTCAACGTGGTAGTGAAGGTAAATAAGACGCTTTGCTCCCTTGAGATAGTGGTAAAGCAAATCCAGGAATGTATAGAGGAACAATCGGCAAAAAACGGGATATTTTATACCCGCCTCTCAGAGCACGAGATAAGGCTCACAAAGATAGAGGATCACCTTGAGATAACACCGAAATCAGCGTGGGAAGAGGCGTGGAGACTTTACTTCAAGAAAAATTTTGAAAATCTTAGCAAGGACAAAAAGGAGAAAAAGAACGGTGAAGAATCTTAAAGAAAAGCTTTGCAGTCGCAAGTTTTGGCTTGCAGTGGCGGCATTCGTTTGTGCGGTGGGCACACTTTTCGGACTTTCCGAGAGCATCGCGGCACAGATAACCTCAATGATAACCGCAGGCGGAGTAGTTGTCGCTTACATTCTCGGCGAAAGCTTTATCGACGCAAATAAGTAAAACAACACACAAGGGGGAGTGTCTTAAAAAAGACACTCCCCCTTTATCAATATTTTGAAGATAAATTGGTATTTGTCGAACGGGTTGGGAAAAGTGGTTTAAAAGTTTTTGCGTCTCTTTTTTCAAAAAGAGACCGCAATCCAACGCGCGTAGCGTTGGTCGCTCGTCGCAACGAGCGAAACTCCCCTGTCGTTCGAAACGCCACGAAGGGTAAATTTCGCCCTTTGGGCGAAAGAGGGGAACACACACGAGGGGGTTCCCCTCACTAAATATAAACTAACTAAACTGTTAGCCGCTTTTCTTTGCGGAAAGAGGCACAAAGAAAAGCTAAGCAAAAGAAAGTGCCGTTTTCACGAGGCTCCGCCTCGAGCTCCGCGAGCTTTTGAAAAAGCTCGACCAAAACTTTTTAATCCTTTTCCCAATCCGTTCGATAAATTACCTAAAGGTAGAAACCTTCGGTTTGCAAAATTTGAAGCAAACAATGGCAAAGGTTTAATGCAAAAGGAATGCTTTGAAAACGAGGTATTAGGCTAAGGAAAAAGGAATTAAAATATTTTTGCAACAAAACACTTGACAAAAAAGAAAAGCTGTGGTAATATATTCGGGTACGAAAGTACGCTTGCGGCGTTAGCTCAGCTGGATAGAGTGTTTGGCTACGAACCAAAAGGTCGGGGGTTCGAATCCCTTACGCCGTGCCAAGAAAATCCCCGAGGATATATCCTTGGGGATTTTCTTCGTATAACGCCACGATGAAGAACCCCGCACAATACGAAGTATTCGTGCTCCGTAAAACACTCTCCCCTCGCAACCTAAAAAATATGTTAGAATAATATAAAGCATAATTTTTGAAAAGGAGTGACAATTATGAAGATTATCAAAGTATCCGCACTTATCATCGTTTTGTCGATGATGCTGTCGATCTTCTCCGCCTGTGGCGGCAACGAGACACCGAATGAGGACACAAGCTCGACACCTGAGAGCACCGAAGCTCCCACAAGCGAGCCTACAACCGAGGCTCCCGATCTCGATCCCGTAGATCCCCTCTTTGCAAAAATTGTTGAGAAAATGAAGAACGATCCCAATTACCTCATTTTCGTAATTGGCGACAGCATTACACAGGGCTCAGGTGCGTCTGACCCCGTTCGCCTTGACTATACCGCAAAATTTACCGAAAAGCTTGCAGAGCAACTCCCCGAAAAGTCTGTTTACCGCGTTGACGGTAAGCCAAGAGGAGATTATCTCGGAATGTCTTATCCCAATGAAACAAGACACGTGCCCGTGCAGAGAGTATCTGACGACAACAAGATAACAGTCGTAAGATCGGGAATTGGCGGAAATACAGTGCAGAAGATAATCGACCGTAGTGCCGACTACATAAACAAGAAAATAAACGGCACAACGGGAGACCTCTTTATAATTATGTCGGGAGTCAATGACTTTGACTCTGAAGCGTACGACCTCACAAAATACGCTTCTCCCCCAAAATATAAGGCAAATCTCAACACCCTTGTAACAAAAATAAAGACGGCTCACCCCGACGCAGATATTATCCTTATGACTCCTACCACAGTCCGCAAGGACGGTCACTGCCTCGATCTTTATGCCGAGCAGATGATCGCAGTCGGTGCTTCGCAAAACATTGCCGTTATCGACCAGCACAAGCTTTGGATGGATCACTTTGAAGAGGGTGTAGGCCCCTACGGTCAGGGCGATTGGCTCAGCGAGGGCGACAGCTGTCACCCCACCGACGTCGGTCACGAGGCAATAGCTGACGAAATGATCCGTTGCCTCTTCGGTATCAAGCCCGAATAAGCAAATTAGTACAAAAGAAAGAATAAAAAATGAAACCTGAGAATTCATCAACACCCACAACGCCTGTCGATCCTCGATTCGGAGAGATCGTTCAGCGTATGAAGGATATGCCTAATTACCTTATTTTTATGGTGGGCGACAGTCTTACCGAGGGTATAGGCGTGCCCGACCGTAAAAATCTCGACTTCACCGCAAAATTCACCGAGAAGCTTGCAAAGCTTATCCCCGAAAAGAACGTTTACCGTATTGACGGCGTGAGAACTAATCACGCAACGGCAATACTTTATCCCGAAGAAGAGGACCACGTACAAATTCAAAAGGTGGAAGGCACGACCGACGAGATAGCCGTTGCAAGATGCGGTATAGGTGGCAACACAGTTAAGAGAATTATCAACCGCAGCACCGACTATATCGGCAAGGAGCTTCGAGGCAGAACGGGCGACCTCTTTATAATTATGTCGGGTATCAACGATTCGGCTGTAAGAAACGAGGATAAATATGCCGCTCCGCCCGTCTATAAGGAGCATCTAAATACCCTTCTCGATATGATAAGTGCCGAGCACAAGGAAGCCGACTTTATCCTTATGACACCTACCTATGCAGGTCAGAACGGAAGAACTCTTGACGTTTATGCCGACGAGATGAAGGCAGTTGCCAAAGAGCGAAATATTCCGCTTATCGACCAGCATAAGCTTTGGCTCGACCACTGGGTTGAGGGAGCTGAGCACTGCGGTCAGGGAGACTGGCTCAGCGAGGGAGATAGCTGTCACCCAACCGCCGTAGGCTACGAAGCAATGGCTGACGAGATGATACGTTGTGTTTTCGGAGTTAAACCCGAATAATTAAATAAAATTGTAAAAGGAAAAATTATATGAAAGCTATAAGATTATTGACGATACTCTTGATTTTGTCACTCGTTTTGTCTGTTTTCTCCGCTTGTGGGGACAATGAGACTGCAAGCACTGACACAAGCTCGACACCTGAGAGCACCGAAGCACCTGTAACTACTCCCGAGGAAGAGCCGGCAGCCCCTGTCGATCCTCTTCTTGCAGAGATAGTCGAACACATGCAGAACGATCCCAATTACCTCATATTCGTAATAGGCGATAGTCTTACCGAGGGACAGGGTGCATCCGACCCCAAAAGATCTGACTACACTGCAAAGTTTGCCGAGAAAATTGCGGAGCGTATGCCAAATAAGAACGTTTACCGTGTTGACGGAAAAAGAAATAACGACGCAACTGCAATAATCTATCCCAACAAGGGAAAACACGTGCCCGTTCAAAGAATTTCGGGCGTAACTGATGAAATTGTCGTTGCAAGATGCGGTATAGGCGGTAACACCGTTAAGAGAATTATCAACCGCAGCTATGACTTTATCGGCAAAGAGCTTCGGGGCACAACAGGCGACCTCTTTATAATTATGTCGGGAATCAATGATGCCGCATCGGGAAATATAGAAAAATACGCTTCTCCCCCTGCATATAAGAAGCAGCTTAACGAGCTTATCGATATGATATATGCAGAGCACCCCGAGGCTGATATTATCCTTATGACTCCTACGTTTGTAGGTAGCGACGGAAGTGGTCTTGATATGTACGCAAAGCAGATGAAGGATATTGCGGCAGAAAGACAGATTGCCCTTATCGACCAGCACCAGCTTTGGCTCGACCACTATGAAAAGGGCTCGGGCAAATACAATCAGGGCGATTGGCTCTCGGATGCTGACAGCTGTCACCCTACCGACATCGGACACGAAGCAATGGCAGACTATATGATAAAGTGCCTCTTCGGTAAATAAAACAAAAAACAAGACGGCTGAACTCCAGCCGTCTTGTTTTTTAGTTCTTTTTTCGGCGGGAGCAAGCTCTTAACGTAAACTAATTAACCTATAAATACCAATTTACCGACACAAATACAAAAAGAAATAAAACTTTAAAATTTTTTAAAAATACTATTGCAAAAGAAAAAAGTTTGTGATATAATATATCGGTGCACAGGGGTATAGCTCAGTTGGTAGAGTACCGGTCTCCAAAACCGTGGGTCGTGGGTTCGAGCCCTTCTGCCCCTGCCAAAAACAACCGATAGCCAAATGGCTATCGGTTGTTTTTAGTTTGGTCGCAAAGCGAAGAACCCCGCGCCAATGCCAAAGGCATTGTCGCCAGCACGAGGTGGGAGGATTTTGATTTGCACAAATTTTGCCGAGTGCTTGGGTTCGAGCCCTTTTTCTTTTTCGTATGAGGCTCAATGCGAAGAACCCCGTGCCAATGCCAAAGGCATTGTCGCCAGCACGAGGTGGGAAGATTTTGATTTGCACAAATTTTGCCGAGTGCTTGGGTTCGAGCCCTTTTTCTTTTTCGTACGAGGCTTCAATGCGAAGAACCCCGTGCCAATGCCTACGGTGCCAGCTCCCTCCCGGAGGGGGCCTTTGAGAATCGCTTACGAAATGGTTGAAATGTTCACATAATTGTGTTACAATGAAGGAAAAAGGAGATAATCTTATGAGTAACATTTCCGAAGCTATTTGTTCTAAAATAAAATCGACCATAGACTCATGGTCTGAAAATGGTATTTATGCTATTTCGTTTTTTGTTTATTCCAACGAAGCATATCAATACAAAAATTATAGTAACATATCCACATTTGCCATCAGTTATAATACAGAGGAAGATTGCGATGGTGCGGATTTGTATGATGAAGAACGCTGGAATTATGCGTTTTGGAGGCAGGACGAAACTCCCATCATCGATCCCGATGAAGAACCTGAGATGACCAAACTTCTCTTTGATTGGTATAAAGAAAACGGCATTTCCGACATAGGTAAAGAAGATGACGATTGCTATGACAGCAATTTTAATTACATTGGAAAAGGACCTATTGGTCATTATGAATTATTGCAAATCGTTTCGGAAGTTGCCAACAAATTGCAGTCGGAGGGATATATTGAACAACACTTCGGCAAAAAGATTCCTATAATTGTGCATGGCTTGGAATATGCATGGTATGACATTGAAGCCACAACAAAGGCTAATCCTCATGGAGAAGCAGACACTTTTATGAAAGCAATGAAAGAACTCGGTATGATTCCGTAATAATAAATAATACTACATAGATTCGTTTGCAGGCATAATGTTCAGTCTCCGGAAGACAGCGGGTAAGACTAACATTCCATCATCGCCAAATTGCAACTCGTTGCAATTTGAATATGTTTGCACTCCGCAAATTTAGATACAGCTATACTTCGGTGCAAACTTGGGTTCTTGAGCCCTTCTGCCCCTGCCCTTTTTGAGATTGACTTATCCCCCGAAAAATGCTATAATACCCTCAGTAAATCAAAATCCAAAAAGAAAAGATATATGAAGCTTTACGCACCATCGTACTACAAAAAATTCAAATGTATTGCCGACAAATGCGAGCATAGCTGTTGCATCGGTTGGGAAATAGATATTGACGAAGTCACCCTCAAAAAATACGAAAAACTCAAAAACGGCTACGCTCCCGCTATCAAGGAAAGCATCTCCCTCAAGGAAACTCCCCACTTTAAGCTTTGCGAGGGCGACAGATGCCCGCATCTTGACGAGGCTGGGCTCTGCAAGATAATCTCGAATGTGGGCGAGGATTATCTTTGCGATATTTGTCGAGAGCACCCGAGATTTTACAACTTCACAAGCGTCTGCGAGGTCGGTATAGGAATGTCCTGCACCGAGGCGGCAAGAATCATTCTTTCCTCTCCAGAGTACGACTCTATCGAAAAAATAGGCAAGGTAGACGCAATCAAGACAGGAGCAAGCTTTGACGGACGTGCAGAACGCGGCAAATTGTATTCAATTTTGAAGGAGCATTCAGAGCCTTACGATAAAAGGCTCGATGAAATTCGCAAAAGCTACCTTATTCCCTCTCGCGAGGACATCTATTATCTTAAAATCATCGACTCTCTCGAATATCTCGACGAGAGCCACAAAACTCTTTTTATGAATTATTCAAGCAACTGTCGCCCCGAGGGGAAGGACGAATATCTCGAGCGGTTTTTGGCATATTTTATCTACCGACACACCACCGAGAGCTTTGATTCCGAGGATTTTTCCGCACGGCTCTCCTTCTGCCTCTTTTGCGAACGCCTCTTTGCCTCGCTTATATGCCGCACGAATGCCGAGTCTTTAGAAGACCTCTCAACTCTCGCAAGAATTATCTCAGAGGAAATAGAGTATTCAGAGGACAATACCGCGAGCCTGACCTACTAAAAAAAGCACCGAGGAGCTTCTTCCTCGGTGCTTTTTGTTCTTCCCCGCCCTTTTGAAGAACCGCTTGCATTTTTGCTCTCTCCGTGTTATAATTAGCACGTATAACGTTAACTCATTACAAAAGGAAGAAAAAATGACTAACAACCTTAAAAAACGCTGGGCATTTCTTGCGGTGGGCATCTTTACGATGCTTTTTGCGGGAATAATATACGCCTGGTCTATCCTCAAAACTCCCTTTGCCGCAGAATACGGATTTCTGCCCTCGACTCTCTCGCTCAATTTTACGCTTACGATGAGCTTCTTCTGTCTCGGTGGATTTCTCTCGAGTCAGCTCGTCCGCCGCATTGGAACGAGGCTTACGGTAATTATTGCCGCACTTCTTGCGGGGCTTGGCTTTATTCTCTCGCCCACCGTTGGCGTTTTGAGCCCCATCGCCCTCTACGTTAGTTACGCCTTTATGTCGGGGCTTGGAATCGGTATGGCATACATAGTTATAATTTCGACTGTAAACGCCTGGTTCCCGGACAAGAAGGGACTTTCCTCAGGAGCTCTTATGATGGGCTTTGGTGCGAGCACGCTCATTCTCGGTAATATTGCCGACGCCCTTTTTGCGAGCGGCTTTGGCTTCAAAAAGACCTATATCGCCATTGGAATTGCCCTTATTGCCGTTCTCCTGCCCGCAGCTTTTGTCATCAAAAGGCCCGCAGAAGGAACAGTCTTCCCCGAGGCGAAGAAAAAGGCGGCGTCGCGTGAGGAAAGCTTCGAAGCACGCGACTTTAGACCTATCGAGATGATAAAAAGATTTACCTTTTGGCGTTTTTTCATCGGGCTCGTTTGCTTGACCGCTGTCGGCAGCTCGGTTATAAGCTTTGCTAAGGACCTCGCGTTATCGGTTGGTGCAGAGGCGGCTCTCGCCACCTCGCTCGTTGGCGTTCTTGCTATTTGCAACGGACTTGGACGTATAATCACGGGTGCTGTGTTCGATGCTATGGGACGTAAGTTCACTATGATTGCGGCAAGTATTCTAACCATCGTTGCGGCGGCTATGACGCTTCTTGCGGTGAGCATTTCCTCGCTTCCCCTTCTTATCGTCGGTCTTTGCCTTACGGGTATGTCCTACGGAACGTCGCCCACAATTTCCTCGGCATTTACCTTGTCCTTCTACGGTCAAAAGCATTTTGCCGCAAACCTCAGTATTTCGAATTTCAATCTTATGGCGGCTTCATTTATCGCAACGGCTTGCACCGCTCTTCTTACCTCAAGCGGCGGCTACGCAGCTCCCTTTGTGCTGCTCCTTGCACTCTCGCTCGCCGCTCTTATGCTTAATTTCAGCATTAAAAAACCGTAATTTTTTTGCGGGGTGGGTAATTTTTTCTTCCCGCCCCGCAAAAGTATTGATTTTTTTCTAAAATATGTTATAATAAAATAAAGGAATAAAAAGCAGATCATTTGGTATTTTATCAATTGTCGGGCGTACTGCGTGACGGTGCGTTCGGGGATAAGGAAATCGCGGTGAGAATCCCGAGCAACAGCCATTACCGTATCTTCTATTTTTATAAAATAGTTCAAGTCGGAATGCTTATCGGTCTGCTACGTAAAAGTCTCTTGGGCAAGCGGAGAGTTTTTTCGAAAGTGGCATAGGGCAGGTATGCTTTTTTTCGTGTGCTCCGTGAAGGGCACTTTTATTTTTATCCTGAAAAAATATGCAGAACAAAATGCAAAAAAAGAAAGGATAATAAAATGAAAAAAATTATTTCTGCTTCTATCTCTCTCACTCTTGTACTGACACTCATTCTCTGCCTTGCCTCGTGCACAAGCACAGCCCTCAAAGAAGGGCTTTGGGAAACTGCTATTTACACCGAGGACACAACCCTCGGAGACGGTGCAAAAACCGCAGTGGTAGAATTTCAAATTGGAGAGGATAAGATAACATTTACGGTAAAAACCGACAAGGAAACCCTTGGCGACGCTCTTAACGAGCACGGTCTGCTTGAGGGAAAAGACGGTCTTTACACCAAGATTAACGGCGTCACCGCTGATTATAATGTTGACAAGAGCTATTGGGGCTTCTACATAAACGGCGAATACGCAATGACGGGCATTGACGACACGGCAATCGACGAATCGGTCACTTATAGCCTCGTCTACACAAAGTAAAATGAAGCTTAAACAAAAAAGGTGGCTCAGCATAAGGGAGCTCGTGCTATTTTCAATGTTCGGTGCTCTTATGTTTTGCTCGAAGCTACTTATGGAAGCTCTGCCAAACATTCACCTGCTCGGAATGCTTACGGTAACTTTCACCTTAGTCTATCGAAAAAAAGCTCTCTTCCCTATATACGTTTACGTTTTTTTAATGGGAATCTACGGGGGATTTTCTTATTGGTGGATACACCACCTTTACGTGTGGACTATCCTCTGGGGCGTTACGATGCTGTTGCCACGAAAAATGCCAAAGGCACTTGCGGTGATAGTCTATTGCACCGTTTGCCTTCTTCACGGACTTTTGTACGGAGTTATGTGTTCGCCCGTTGAGGCACTTGTGCACGGATTTGATCTTCGTGAAACACTTGCTTGGATAGCATACGGATCTTACTTTGACGTTTTGCACGGAATTGGCAACACCGTGGCGGCGTTGCTTATATTACCGCTCTCAGAACTACTTATAAAGCTCGAGAAAAAAAGCTACGTTAAATAAAAAAAGCAACCCCGCAAAGCTTTGCGGGGTTGTATTATTTTGACTAATTTTAAAGTAATTACTGAATATAATGTAATTATTTTGACTTTTTGCTTTGACTTCGCTCCATTCTTCTCCAGTTGAAAAAGCCGTAAAGATCGTTTGCAAGGAAGGTTACAAAGCAGATTACCATAGAAAGATATTTGACGTTGTCAATAGTTGCAAGAGTCCAAAGGACTATGAGAACAACGTCGTTTGCGGCATAGCCGAGGGCATAGAAGGGGCTTCTCCTGAAGGTGAGATATGCCGCCACAAAGCTCGTTGTTACCGAAAAGGTGCTGACTATAAGATTTGCCGTGTTAAGTGCCCGAAGTATAAAATAGAAGGCAACCGTCACAAGTGCCGCGAGCAAAAACAGTATTGCACATTCTCTTTTGCCAACGTGACCGACTCTTACCTGTCTTTTGTTCTCCTTTGTAGTGTTTCTAAACCATGAAACGAGCGAGAGAAGAGACATAGGCAGCGACATAAAAACGTAGGTTATCGCCTCTCCGTAATATCTGTATGAGAGCGATATGATTGCATAAAATATTACAAAAAATATCAGTAATATCTGACCTATCGGATCGCCCTTTGCCACATAGACAAGAGAAGTTACCGCAAGCAAAGATGAAAACAGGGTGATATAATCCTGCCTATCGAATATGAGAAACGAAAGCAATATAAGGCTTACCGAGCTTATCCAAAGAATAAGCTCGCCCCGCGTAAAAGTTTTTATAAAAAATAAGCGTTTATTCATTGAAAATTTCATACGAACTGTTAAAGTGTTTGGATTGTAAAATTCATCACAACTCAATTCTTGCCGAAAGCACCATAGGCTTGTTCTCTCTGCCCATACAGTCAAAGCGAGAATTGCCCGTCATTTCATGCGTTATGCCAAGATAATAAGAAGACGAATTTCCCTTAATATCAATGGTGTTACCCTCAAGTGTAACTATAGCATAGAGCTTATCGGTGTAAATTATGCTGTCCTTAGCGTGAAAATACTCGGCATGAAGCTCTGCGGGATAACAGTTGTGCGAATTGCCAACTGCATCAAAGGACGCTGAATTCATATCAAGATAACAAACGCCGTCAAGTATTCTCAAATAATCCTTATGATAATGTCCGTTTATGCAGAGGATAACACTGTGTGGACGGCGGCGGTTTGCCTCGTTTATAACGTCTTGCACGTCCTGTCGGTTTTTCACTCCGTTATCTCTCTCAAAGCTCTCGTGACTAATAAGTATGCAAGGATATTCCGAGTCGGCAATGGTTTCCCGTAGCCATTCTATCTGTTCGGGGGGCAAGTAATCGCGGTCCTCGCCAAAATAATTCTTCATAGAATAGTTTATATATTTGCCTTCCGAGTAAAAATAGTTCGGATTAAGCACTATCATTCTATAACCGGAAATGTCAAAATAGTAATAGTCCTTCTCGAGCTTATAAAGACGCAAAATATCCTCGAAGCTCGAATTATCCGCCTCGTGATTTCCCAAGCAATGATAGGCTTTGACGGACAAATTGTTGTATTTCTCAACGTACTCGGGAACCTTTGTAGGCCCGTGACAAAAGTCGCCTGCGTGAATAATAAAATCACAATTTTGTGCAAGAGCTTCCTTTTCAAAAAGCTCAAGAGCTCCCTCTGCCCTTCCCGGATATTTACCAGGATTGTGATGCAAGTCAGAAAACAGTAAAAATCTCATTTTTCCACCTTTTTATACGACGATAAGCCTTGTGCCAAGCAGCACAAGGCTTATCGTTATTTATCTTTCTTTTTAAATACTATTAACTTACTTATAAAGTAGTTTGAAACGACAACAACGACCGACGAAACCACCTTTGCCCAAAGACGTGAGGTGAGTGCCAACGTAAATACTACGAGATTGAGCGATATAGGCTTATATCCCGCAAGGTCGAAGAGTGCGATAGTGCCAAGATTTATCACTATCTCGACAAAAAGCGTGGCTACCCTTGCTCCCGAAAAGGTGATAAGCTGACGAAGTGTAGCTCCTTTTCCCTTCTCCGCATCGGTGAAAACCCATTTTTTGTTGGTAAAGAAGGCAACAAGCACTCCCGACACCCACTGAACGATACTTCCGATTATATCAAGAAGCTCGTTAGGCTCGCCGTCAACACCTCGAAGGAAGTCAAATAGAACACCGACCTTAAGTGTTATAAAGCAACAAGCGAGTGAAACGACAGTCGTTATAACGCCAAATAGCAAATATAGTATTATTTCTTTGTATTTTTGATATAGATTTTTGATTTTTTCTATCATAATTTACTTTTTCTCAACATTCTGCGGCTTCTTTTTTACCTTTTCGGCATACTGTGCCGCAGCCTGTTCGGTCTTGTTTGCACCGAAAGTGTAATATTTCTTGTTTTTAACGTCGTTCGGCAGATACTGCTGTTCCACGTAGTGCTCGGGATAGCTGTGCGGGTATTTGTACCCCTTAAACAGCGGGCTCTCGAGGTGCGTAGGCACTTCCCTGCCAAGACCTGCCTCAATATCGGCAAGAGCCGCCGCATACGCCTCGTAAGCAGAATTAGACTTAGGGGCTGTTGCCAACATTATTGCGGCGTTTATAAGCGGAATTCTCGCCTCTGGGAGTCCTAATTCCTTTGCTGACTCACAGCACGCGCGTGTTATGACCGCCGCCATAGGATAAGCAAGTCCTATATCCTCGCTCGCAATTACCTGAAGGCGTCTGCACACCGAAATAAGCTCACCAAGAGATAGCAATTTTGCCACGTAAAACGCCGTTGCGTCGGGATCCGAGCCTCTTATCGACTTTTGCAGGCAAGAAAGCAGATCGTAGTGTGTATCATCGTCAAAGTTGCCTATACGCACGTTAAAGCCGTCTATGATCTCCCTTGTGATCTCTCCGTCTGCGGCATAAAAGGCGTTCTCAAAAAGCCCTATGGCACGACGCACGTCACCGCCCGTATTCTTTCCTATATAGAGAAGAGCGTCCTTCTCCGCCGTTTTCTCGGTGCTGTTCTCGCTATTCAGATAGTCGAGTGTGCGAGTAAGAGCCACCGAAATATCCTCGGGGGCTACGGGGCGGAATTCGAAGAGAGACGAACGCGAAATTATCGCATTATACACGTAAAAATGAGGATTCTCGGTAGTTGACGCGATAAGCGTCACTCTTCCGTCCTCGATATATTCGAGCAGCGACTGCTGCTGTTTTTTATTGAAATACTGTATCTCGTCAAGGTAAAGCAGCACTCCGCCCGTACAAAAGACAGTATTCGTGCTTGAAAGCACTTCCTTGACGTCAGAAAGCGACGCAGAGGTTGCGTTCAGCTTGCGGAAAACCATTCCCGACTTCTTTGCGATTATCTCCGCCGCAGTAGTTTTTCCCGTGCCGGGCGGGCCATAGAAGATCATATTTGTTACGCGTCCTGCGTCAACCATTTTTCTTATAACACCGTTCTTGCCGAAGAGGTGCGACTGTCCCACGATATCGTCAAAATCCTTGGGACGCATAACGTCAGCCGTTCTTTTACTGTTATCCATACGTATTACATACCGCCCTTCCAAGAGCCAACTATCGAGTCAAGGACTGAAAGAATATAAGGCAAGAGCAGCATAAGTCCGAAAAATACCACCACGAGAGCGAGTACGATTATGGGCACTACCCACCATTTTACGCCGCGTTTTATGTACTTGAACTCCGCACCTATCCTCTTTTCCTCGGGGATATAATAATGCTCGCCCTCGACGTGCTTATATTCAGTCTTTTCGTCGACCTCGCCTGCCGCCCTCGTTGCCTCGAAATCCTCTTCCTCAACGCAGCGGACGTATCTACGCAAGGTCACGCTTCTGCGGAGAGCTCTTGCAAATTCAGAACGCTCGTTTGTGCCAAGCTCAAAAAGGGTGACGGAGTTCTCTCTGCCCACCTTGCCGCCTTCAAGCATACGGCGAACGTAAGAGCCTATAACTCTCGAATCGTGCATTACGGCAAAGACGGCGATCATCGCCCCTATGCAAAATCCCGCAAGGATTATGGGGAGACTCACCATCGAGTTCCCTTCCATTCCGAGATTAAAATATACGGCATCAGCCTCAAGATAGTATTCAACAAAGTAGTCCCACAATTCTTCAAGAAGCGACTTCTCTGCCGCCAAACGAGAAAATACCACGTCCTTCATCTCCTTTGTTCGTTTTTCGCCTCGCCAAACGTAAGCAAGGAATTTTCGGGGAGTACCTTTATTAAAGATACTCCCCCACAAATACCGTTATTTCTTAAGAATGTCAACGCCAAGATACTTACGAAGAACCTCGGGAACGACAACCGAGCCGTCCGCAAGCTGATTCTGCTCAACGAGAGCGGGGAGAATACGGCTTGTAGCAAGTCCCGAGCCGTTAAGAGTGTGAACGTACTCCATTCTGCCGTCTGCTCTCTTAACTCTTATCATTCCGCGTCTTGCCTGATAATCACGGGCATTAGAAACCGAGGAAACTTCCTTATATCCGTCCATAGAAGGAATGTTTATCTCAATATCGTAGGTTCTCGCCATAGATGCCGAGCAGTCCTCTGCCGCAAGCTTAACCGTACGGAAGTGGAAGCCGAGTCCCTTAACGAGATTTTCAGCCTTCATAACGAGCTCCTCGAACGCCTCGTCACTCTTCTCGGGGAGTGTGTACTGGAACATCTCAACCTTGTTGAACTGATGTCCGCGAACCATTCCTCTCTCGTCGGAACGGTAAGAGCCTGCCTCACGGCGGAAGCAAGGCGTGTAGCTAACGAGCTTCTTAGGAAGGTCAGCCTCGGTAAGAATTTCGTTTCTGTAAAGCGAAGCAAGAGCCGCCTCAGCCGTAGGAAGCATATAACGCATACGGCTGTCGACGTTGTTCTCTATCTTAAAGACCTCGTCGGCAAACTTCGGGAACTGTCCTGCAGTCACGCCGCACTCGTACTCAAGCATATGGGGCGGGAGAATAAGCTCGTAGCCGTCGCCGATATGCGTATCTATAAAGTAGTTGAGAAGTGCCCACTCAAGGCGTGCACCCATACCTCTGTATATCCAGAAGCCCGAGCCCGAAAGCTTTGTTCCACGCTCGTAGTCAACAAGACCGAGTCCTGTGCAAAGGTCAACGTGGTTCTTAGGCTCAAAATCAAACTTCTTGGGCTCACCGAAGTAACGAAGAGGCTCGTTATTCTCCTTGCCGCCGGGAAGAAGGTCGTTGTCGGGAAGGTTGGGAAGTCCGAGCATAAGACCTGTAAACTGTGTCTCAATTTCCTTGAGCTGCTCGTCGATAGCCTTAGTCTCGGCACCCATTTCCTTCATCTTAGCAAAAATTTCGGAAACGTCTTTTCCCTCTTTCTTGTACTGAGGAATGAGCTTGTTGGTCTTGTTCTGCTCAGCCTTTATAGCCTCTGTCTTTGCGATAAGCTCGCGACGCTTTTTGTCAAGCTCAAGTATCGCCTCTATCTCTTCTCTTGCGTCTTTTCCCTTCTTTTGAAGTCTCTCTATAACCTCTTCGGGGTTTTCCTTAATGTACTTAATGTCAAGCATAGTTGTTTCTCCGTTTTTTGTTTACAATTTATTTACAAATTTTGTTTTTTCAGTTGTTTTCTGCGAAAATATCGTTTCCGCAGAGTGCCTTGAGGAGTGCCTCGAGGTCTTCGTCATCAGAATAAGAAAGCTCCACGATCTTCTTCTTCGACGAACGTGAGATCCGCACCTTTCTGCCGAGCGAGGACATAGCCTTTCTCTCAAGATCCTTCATATATACCTTAATTTGAGGGTGAACCTTCTCTTCCTCTTCCTCAAATTTCGTCTCGTTTGCCTTCTTAACAGCAGCTTCTGCGTCTCTAACGCTCATACCGCGTTCAACGATTCTCGCAGCGAGAGGCTCAATCTTTTCCTCGTCGTCAAGACCGAGCAGTGCCTTTGCGTGACCTGCCGAAATATCGCCGTTTTTAAGCATTTCAAGCACCGACTCGGGAAGCTCGAGCAAGCGAAGCATATTTGCAACCGCAGAACGGCTCTTTCCGACCTGCTTTGCTACCTGCTCCTGCGTAAGACCGAACCTTTCAATAAGTGCACCGTATCCGAGTGCCTCTTCAACGGGGTTGAGGTCCTCTCTCTGTATGTTTTCGATAAGTGCGACCTCTGCGACCTTAAGCTCGTCACCCGTAAGTACAACAGCAGGAATTTCGGTAAGACCTGCGATTTTCGCAGCTCTGTATCGTCTCTCTCCCGCGATAATCTCATATGTGCCTGCAAAAGAATCGTTTGCTCTGACGATTATAGGCTGAAGAACGCCATGCTCTGCGATAGATTCCGCAAGAGACTCAAGTGCCTCGCGGTCAAAAGTCTTTCTCGGCTGGTCGTGCCTCGGTTCTATATCGGCAATTCTAATCTTTTCGCCCTTTCCCTTGCCCGATTCAAGCGAATTATCATCATAAACGTCGTAAAAAATCTTGCCCAGGACATCTTTTCTTGCCATAGCCATCACCTCTATTATTGATATTCTTTGAAAATTTATTTATAGTTTTGAAGAACACTTTTGTTTTTAGGCTTTTTGTCCTTGTCATAGATGCTCGAGGTGGTTTTCATGACCTTGTCACCCCCAGGCTTTCTGACAACGACCTTTCCGCCGCTCTTCACGTTTATCTCGGGAGAATTGTCGTCAAGAAGCTCGAAAAGCCCCTTGCCAAGTCCCGACAATCTTGATTTTGCCATAACGTTCTCCTTATTTATATTGGATAAAATTTAGAGAATACTTCCATTATTTTCCATTTTTAACGCACTTTTTGCGTTAAATACGGTTTGCAAGCTCTTTTGCAACCTCGAGGTACTCTTTTGCTCCCTTAGAATTCTTCTCATAGTAATATACAGGCTTACCGAATCCGGGTGCCTCGGTGAGACGAACGTTTCTTGATATCTTTGTTTCAAAGAGCTTGTCCTCATAGTGTTTGGAAAGCTCCGCAAGAACCTGCATTGTAAGAAGCAAACGTCCGTTGTGCATCGTGATAAGAATTCCGCTCACGTTAAGATCAGGATTATAAAGACGCTTGATACGGTTTATCGTTATCATAAGCTGAGAAAGTCCCTCAAGTGCGTAGAATTCACACTGCATAGGTACGATTATTCCGTCACTTGCAGTAAAAGCATTTATTGTAAGCATACCGAGCGAAGGCGGACAGTCTATAAGTATGTAATCGAATTCGTCCTTGACGGATTCAAGAGCCTTTTTAAGACGGTATTCACTTTCGTCAAAATCATAAAGGTCAAATTCCGCACCTGCAAGCATAGTATTTGTAGGAATTATCGAGAGATTTTGATAATTTGTCTCAACAATAGCATCTTTAGTGCTCACAGCAGCAGTAAGAACGTCCTTTGTCGAGCCCTTAAGCGTCTTTTTAGTCACACCAACACCGCTCGTTGCATTTCCCTGCGGGTCCATATCTATCAAGAGGACTTTGTGACCAAGCACGCCGAGGGACGCAGCAATATTTACACAAGAGGTGGTTTTCCCTACTCCACCCTTTTGGTTAGCAAAAGATATAATCTTTCCCATAAAATTACCCCCAAACTGTAAAAAATCGAAGATTTGGCAACAAAAAGTGTATTTGCAGCCACATATATCTATACAAAGTAAATTATATCACATATAGCAAAAAAAATCAAGTGGCAACGCAGAATATTTCAAAGAAATTTAGATGTATTCCACCGTTGTTTCACGTGGAACAAATTCAATTTAGTTAGAAGTCGTAACAGCAACAACGCAAACGTTCCACGTGAAACAATCTTAACAAAGAAAATTTGTACAAGCGATGTTCCACGTGGAACAAACATAAACTCAACGATACGACTTTTTGTTCCACGTGAAACAATGGCGTCAAAAAAGTTGCGTGTTCCACGTGGAACACGCAACAAAAACTTCATTTTGCTATTACAATATGCACATCGAACGCGTCATTTCCTTCAACAACGCTGATTGACGCATCTTTTCCAAGCTTTTTTATAGATTCAACCTTTCTTTTAAAGTTAGATATTAAATCGTTTAACGATTTTTCGCGAGCTTCAACACCACTTTTGGTTTGAGATTCGGCAATTTTATCATCGTTTGAAGATGAATTAAGTAAATTTTCTATAAATTCCTCTGTTTTTTGCACGTTGAGCTTGTTTGACGAAACAAATTTAATAATTTCTATTCTTGTTTCTTGTTTTTCAACCCTCAGAAGTGCTCGTGCGTGGCGTTCGGTGAGGCCTGTTTCGACAATTAACCTCTGTTCTTCATAAGAAAGCTTTAACAATCGCAGTTTGTTTGCCACAGCAGACTGACTTAACGACATTTTACGAGCGACTTCGTCCTGAGTAAGACCGTAGATTTCAATCAATTGTCTGAATCCGTACGCCTGTTCAAACATATTCAGGTCTTCGCGGAGCAAATTTTCAATAATAGCAAGCTCTGCAGATAGTTTTTCATCAGCTTCTACCACGATGCAAGGCACCGTATTGTAGCCAAGCAGCCTCGCCGCTCTTAAACGTCTCTCTCCGGCAATCAATTCATATTGATAAGTTTCGTTGTTATCCGCCTTTCTAACCGTCAAAGGTTGAAGAATACCGTACCTTCTAATAGAATCAGACAACCTTATTATTGAATTATTATCAAATTCAGCCCTCGGTTGAGCTCTGTTAGGGCGGATATCATCAATTTTTACCTCAAGAACCGTTGAAATCACGGTTTGATCGTTCTTTTGCCTTTTAAAATGTTTTATATCAGTCATTTTAATATTCCTTTCAATTGTTCCTATTACAAACATTATAATATGAATTAGCGAAATATTTTGCCGTATTCTGACTGTCGAAAAATAATTTATATAGGAAAACAATATCAACGAATATTCATTAACATCGTAAAATAAAAGAAAAAACCGCTATTATAGCGGTTTTTTCGATATTTTGGCGTTATCTCTCGGGTAATTTTCGGGGGTATGCTTGATTTTCTTAATTAAAATCAAGTTCCTTTTTTCAAGAGGGAGACCTGCCTTTCGGTGAAGTAGTTCAAGTTCAATTGTCTCTAAGTACGCACCTCCGCACTTTTCAATAGCATTCTTTGAAGCAGCAAGTTCCTCCTCGGCACTTTGAGCTTTCATCGCAACGAATAGTCCGCCAAGCTTGACAAAAGGCAAGCAAAGCTCGCAAAGAACGGGAAGAGCGGCAACCGCACGGGCTGTGGCAACGTCGTACGCCTCTCTATGCTCCTTTTCGCGAGCAACCGACTCAGCACGGGCAGAAATCGCTGTAATATTATCAAGTTCAAGTGCTTTTGCCGCCAGATTAACAAAATTTATCTTCTTTGAGGTACTATCGACGCCAAGAACAGTTATATCAGGTCGGTATATAGCGAGCGGCAGGGAAGGGAATCCCGGACCGCAGCCAATGTCGACAACAGACGAGGACTCAGGCAAAGCTCTTGAAAGGAATATTGAATCAATAAAATGCTTGACTATAACGTCCTCTTCTTCCTTTATTGCAGTAAGGTTATGTATCTTATTTGTTGTGAGCAAGCAATCAGACAGCTCGTAAAGCTTTCCTGCCACTTCGTCTGACGGCTCATCAAGTCCATTTAGGCAAAACAGCTCACGAATCGCCTTAAAATACTCCATTTTATCCATAATCACACCTATATTGGTAAATTTTGGTAATTATTTTATTCCGAGGTAAATGAGAAGCACCGAAATATCCGCAGGGTTGACTCCGCTTATACGGGCCGCCTGTCCTATCGAAATCGGTCTTATTTTGTTAAGCTTCTGCGCTGCCTCGAGTCTAAGTCCTCGCACAGTCGAGTAATCAATGTCCTCGGGGAGCTTCTTTTCCTCAAGCCGAGTCTGCTTTGCAACCTCAGCAATCTGCCTTTTAATATAGCCCTCATATTTAATGCTGACCTCAAGAGTTGTTATAGCACGGGGCGGCAAAGGCTCGCGGAAATTATCAATTTCCCCAAGATCCGCATAGCTTATCTGAGGTCTACGCAAGAGATCTGCAAGAGAAGAGCCGCTCGCAAGAGGCGGTTGACCGAGTCGAGTTAGCATCGGTGCTGCCGTTTCGGGAGAAACAAATGTCTTCTCAAGTCTCTCGCGTTCTTTTTCGATAATAGCTTTCTTTTCAAGATATTTTTTATACTTTTCCTCAGGCAAAAGTCCCGCTTTGTAACCAATTTCGGAGAGTCTTTCGTCGGCATTATCCTGACGGAGAAGAAGTCTGTACTCGGAGCGAGAGGTCATCATACGGTAAGGCTCATTCGTACCCTTGGTAACGAGGTCATCAATGAGCGTTCCTATATAGCTCTCACGTCTTGAAAGCACGAGAGGCTCCTTGCCGCGAAGAGCGAGCGACGCGTTAAGTCCCGCAACAAGACCTTGTGCTGCCGCTTCTTCGTAGCCCGACGTTCCGTTGAACTGTCCCGCACCGTAAAGTCCTTTGATTGCTTTGAATTCAAGGGTTGGCAAAAGCTCGGTAGGATCTGCGCAGTCGTATTCGATAGCATAGGCATAGCGTAGAATTTCAGCATTTTTAAAGCCGTCAAGAGACGTGAGCATCTCGTGCTGAACGTCAACGGGAAGGGAAGTCGAAAAGCCCTGAATATACATCTCCTCAGTCTCAGCCCCAATCGGCTCAACGAAGAGCTGATGACGCTCCTTGTCGGCAAAACGGACGATTTTATCCTCAATAGAGGGGCAATAACGCGGTCCCGTGCCGTGAATATTACCCGAATACATCGCCGAGCGTCCTATATTGTCACGTATGATCTTGTGGGTATTAGTATTCGTATATACAATATGGCAGGGCGTTTGCTCGAGACTATCAAAAAAGTCGTCGGGCGTGTCTGCCGAATATGGAATCACAGGCTGCTCGCCTTTCTGTTCCTCAAGGACAGAAAAATCGATCGTTCCACGTTTAACACGCGCGGGAGTTCCCGTTTTAAAGCGTTGAAGCGTGATACCGAGACGCAAAAGGGAAGCCGAAAGTCCCTTTGCAGGCAAAAATCCGTCGGGGCCGCTTGAAATAACGCTGTCACCGACAAAAATGTCACTTTCAAGATAGGTTCCCGTCGAAATTATAGCCGCCTCACACTCCCAGACCTGATCGAGCGAGGTGGTAACGCTCCTTACGCGTCCGTCCTCGACCGAAATATCAACTATTTCAGCTTGAACAAGGCGTAAATTCTCGCAAAGCTCAAGCGTGTGCTTCATAATCGCCTGATATTTCTTTCTGTCTGCTTGAATTCTCTTAGAATGGACAGCCGCACCCTTACCGAGATTGAGGGTGCGTGATTGCATAGTCACAAGGTCAGCCGCACGTCCCATCTCGCCGCCGAGAGCATCTATTTCATATACAAGATGTCCCTTTCCCGTGCCGCCAATAGAGGGATTGCAGGGCATATTCGCAATAGATTCGAGTGACATGGTGAAAAGAACGGTGTCAATACCCGTTCTCGCAGACGCGAGAGCCGCTTCAATTCCCGCGTGCCCAGCTCCTATTACAGCTACCCTTGTTTTTTGTATCATAAACTTTCTCCAAAACGATTTAAATGCATTTAGCTAAATTATTATATCAAAAAATTCTAATAATTTCAAGAGGGTTTAAAGAAGAGACAAAGAAATTGGTATTTGTAGGGGTGTTCTTTATGCGGGGGCAGGTGTTTTTTGAGAAAACCACCCGCCCCCGCACCCCCACTCTTAAAAACTTTTTTAACCCTTTTATTACATAATTTAGAGTTTTCGTTTCTACGCAAAGTCTCATAAAATCAAGCAATAGCAAGGTGTAAGCTCTCCGTAGAAGCATAAGCGTAGTTCTTTTTTTAAAATGGTTTGAAAAGTTTTTTGAGGAAGGGGGTGCGGGGGAAGAGACTTTTTTCCAAAAAAGGCGGTTCCCCCGCATAAAACAACATACCTATAAACCAAAATTTGAAGTATCAATTGACACAAGGATAGGGTTATGATATAATTTCTATGGAGAAAAGGAGTAACATTCACCAAAGTACAAAGGAGACTCTCAATTATGCCAACGCTCAAGATAAAGGCGATATCATCGCTTGAAAAGTGCTTTTACAATACCGATATAGACGCACTTTCAGAAAAGAAGGATTTTATAATTTTCAAAAACGAACGACTTTCTTTTCAAGTTGCATTTTTAAACACTACGATTGACAGCCGAATTCACCAGTGTCCTGTAATTGTCGGCGGAGATCTTGCAAAATACGTCACAATCCGTCAAGTTGCGTCCGTTCCCGTTGCATACCCCGCCCCCTTCGTTAAAAGCGAGGGAGAATACCTCAAAAAGGAGCCCGGAATCTATCCCGACCTCATCCGTCCTTTAATGTATGACGGTTGTGTTCCCGTGCCTTACAACAACGTTGGAGCGGTTTGGGTAGAGCTTGACACTCTCGGCGAAAGAGAGGCAGGGAATTACTCTCTCACAATTGAATTCAAATCCCAAGAAAACGAGCTTTTGGCATCAACAAGCGTCAATATCCGCATAATAGACGAGACCTTGCCCGAGCAGGAGCTTATCCATACCGAATGGTTCTATACCGACTGCATAGCGCAGTACTACCACGTCCGAGCGTTTTCGGAAAAGCACTGGAAGCTTATCGAAAACTTTATGAGAGTTGCAACAAGAAACGGCATAAACGTCATCTTTACGCCCGTTTTCACACCCGAACTCGACACATACATCGGCGGCGAGAGGCTTACGACACAGCTTGTCGACATCACAGTAGTTGGCAAGGATAAGTACGAATTCAACTTTGAAAAGCTCGAGCGTTGGATAGACCTCGCCCTTGATTGCGGCTTCAAATACTTTGAAATTCCTCATTTCTTTACGCAGTGGGGCTCAAAGCACGCACCCAAATTTGTAGCTAAGAAGAACGGCAAGACACGCCGCATATTCGGCTGGGAGACAGACGCACAAGGGAAGGAATACGACGTATTTCTTTCTCAGCTCATTCCCGCCCTTCTTGACGTATTCAAGGCACGCGGACTTGACAAAAAGTGCTACTTCCACGTCTCCGACGAGCCTCGTATGCCCGATTTTGAGCAGTACAGTGCCTGCAAGAACATTCTAAAGAAATACCTTGACGGTTACAATATAATAGACGCACTCTCGAGCTTTGAATTTTACAAGCAGGGCGTGCTCGAAAAGCCCGTTCCTCATACAAAGGACATCGAGCCATTTATAGAGGCAGGCGTGCCGGGGCTCTGGGCATACTACTGTGCCTCGGGAGCTCCCGTTTCCGACCGCTTTATAGCAATGCCTACGGCAAGAACGAGAATTCTCGGTGTTCAGCTTTACCTCTACAACATTGAGGGATATCTCCATTGGGGCTACAATTTCTACAACAACAGACACTCATACGACGTGATAGATCCGTACGGAGTGACCGACGGCGGATTTTGGGTGCCTGCGGGCGATTCTTGTCTCGTTTATCCCGGTGCCGACGGAAACGCTTGGGAGTCAATTCGTCTCAACGCCCTTCGCGAGGCGGTCGACGATATGCGTGCACTCCGTGCATACGAAGATAAATTCGGCAGAGCTGCCACCGAAAACCTCATTTTAGAGGGAACCGACGGCACTCTTGACTTCAAGCACTACCCAACGAGTCCAGAATACATCATAAACCTTCGCGAACGCATCGCAAAGGCACTTGCATAAGTAAAAAAAGGCGAGAGAACATTCTCTCGCCTTTTTATCAGTCAATATATTTCAGATGCCGTAAGCTTAATAAGCAACGATAGGTTGTCGGGCTGGACCTTCGCGTCGTGTGCCGCCTTGTTGCGACGGATAGCACCGCATTTTTCGCACTTATGAACTATAATGTACCCCTTCTTTGCGTCCGGAAGGACTTTTACGGGACGAAGCTCTCCGCGACAGTCCTCGGCACGGTCACCCGGATTTTTGTCAACGTGCAAGGACCAAAGACAAAAAGGGCAGTGATTTCGAGAGCTGTATCCGAGCGGCTCTACTTTTTTTCCGCAATGAGCACAGATAAACGAATCGTCATTCTTTGAAAATCTTTTAATTTCAAGCTCCATATCAAATAAGCTTCCTTTAAAAATAAATCAATATTTTATAAGTATTTTAGATAAATTCTATTAAATAGTCAATATTTTGCTATTATTTAGTTTGCCGCAAAGCCCTCTATCGCCTTTTTATCTGCCGAGGAGAGCTTTACCGTGCGAGTCTCAGTTATGTAATCGTAAAGACAGAGTGTTCCATAGGGCTTTGCCTCGTAATCGACCGCACCCTCATAATAAACGTCAGCAAACACCGAGATAAGAGCCTCGTTTTGAACAAGAGAAGCAAGATCAAGCTCACCGAGGTCAAAAACGAAAAGCCTGTAGTTGTAAAGCACCGTCTTTTCGGACTCGAAATAGCTTGGGTGGATTCTTGCAGAGTTCACCGCCTCAGGCGACGTATCAAGGTTGTCGGACTTGTCCTCGGGCGTGTTATCGGTCACAATATAAAGCGAGACGTCATACACCTCGTCATCTCTCGAGGGGGCAGCGTCAAGCGAAAAATCCTCTTGCGTGTGGCGTAAGGTGCTGTTATTGTAGCGGAAAACAACTTGAATTTGATTAGCCGAGGGAATAAAGACGGCTCTTGTGACCGAAAAATATCCGTAGTTGCCCTCTGCACTCGTTATCGAGCGTTGCTCTTGCGAAAAAGCATAAAGCTCTTCGCCGCTCTCCTCATATGCCGAGGCGAGAGCCTCGTTTGGCGAGAGAGCCTTCATAGAAGCAGGAACGTTCGTTGAGAAAAGTCTCCATATCAAAATTCCTATGATAGCGTAAATAAGAAGAAGAAAAAGAAATTTAACAAACTTCTTAGTCAATCTGAAGGTTCTTGAGGCTATTGACATTTTTACTCCTTTTTAATATAATAATTATACCGTACAGATATTATATCACCTTTCTATGAACAATTCAAGTCAATTAAAAAATTTCTGCCGCGAGGCTATGCCTCACAGCAAGATACACTTTCTCGGTTTGATTTCATTATTTTGATTTATTTCTTGTAAAATCATCGTATTTTTGCATTATATTGATTTTAAGGAGCGTATATGAGAGAATATTCATATTTATCAAAGCCTTCAAATAAAACAGCGGCACACCTGGCTGTCCTCTTTTTTGCGGCAGGGGCGTTGCTGCTTGCGACCGTTTCGGTCTTTAACGTACCGTTTTTAGGTGCGTTTCAATTTCTCGCCGCACTCTTTTTTACACTTGCGGTGCTCCTTCTTACAAGATACGTTTTCAAAAGCTTCCTTATAAAAATTGTTGATAGCGGCAACGGAAAATTCGACCTAACTGTTACCGAGTGTCGCGGCAAGGACGAAAAAAACAAGATAACAGTCTGCCGCGTAAGCCTGTCTAATATCGAAAAGGTCGCAGTTAAAACAAAGGAAAACCGGGACGAGCTGAGGGCGGCGGAGAAGGGAAGAAAAATATTTTCATATTATCCCGACATAAAGCCTGAGCGTGAATGCTTAGTTTTCGTAACCGAGTGCGGCGAGCCGCTTCTCCTAAAAATCTCGCCCGACGACACCCTGCTCTCGCTTTTAGAGCTATCACAACAAGGTTAAAAATAAAATATTTACAAATTAGTATAGAAAAACAGCCGACTTCGTGCTATAATTAACGCAATAAGTATGCTGATATCACAATTAAGGAGACAAAAAATGAGAAAAAATAAAATACTTGCCCTCATATCGCTTTTACTTATATCCGTTCTTTGCCTTTCGTCCTGCGGCGGCAATTCCACCCCTAAGGCAAAAGACGCAAACGGCACTATCGAGGGAACAAACATAACCTGGAAATTCACATCGTCCGACAACACGCTCGAAATTTCGGGCTCGGGCGAGATCCCCTCAAAAAAATCGTCCGAGGAATTCCCTTGGGCTGACGTTTTGCAGAGCGTCATCACACTTGAAATTGAGGACGGCATCGAGAAGATAGGCGACAAGGCGTTCTACGGTGCGACAAATCTTAAAAATCTCGATCTTGGTAAGGACGTTTCTGCCATCGGCGAGCTTGCTTTTGCGTACACCGCACTCGAAGAGCTTGACCTTGAGGACAATTCCTTAAAAACCATCGGCAAGGCGGCATTCGAGGGCTGCACAAAGCTTGTCACAGTAAACACGGGCGACGTGCTTGAAAGCCTCGGGGAGAGAGCCTTTGCGTTCTGCTCGTCGCTTTCGTCCGTAAAGATACCCACCGCAATCAAGCTTGAAGCTGAGACCTTTTATAACTGCAAAGCTCTTGCAGAGGTATTCCGCAATCCCGCGTTAGACGGATATACAGTCGACGAGTCCGCCTTCAAGGGCACGGATTTTGATTTTGTCAACGCTTCTAAGGAATATTCAAAGGAAAAGGTAAAAGTTACCGTCAATTTCGTTTTTGAGGACGGCAGCAAGGAGACCGAGACAAAGACCAAGGAATGCACGATAGGCGAGAGCTACACCTTTGCCGTTCCCACATACGAGGGCTACAAGGCTGACATAACCGACGCAAATATCACGGGCGTTGCAAAGTCGAGCGTCGAGGAAAACGTTAAGACTGTAACCTATAAAAAGGTTGAGGTCGAGACCGCTCCCGAGACCGCCGACGTTCTTGTCGAGCCCGAGGAGCCGAACTACGTCTCACTCGTAATTATGATAGTAGTCGTCGCGGGCGTTATCGTTGGTGCATTCTTCCTCATGAAGTCGAACAAGAAGGAAGAACAAAAGGCTAAAAATCAAAACAAAGCAAAGAACAGAAAGCAGAAATAAGAGGAAGCGAAAATGAAAAATTCTTATAACGTGGGCGTCAAGCTCTCCGAGGACCTTCTCCGCAAGCTTCTCTACGTATGCGAGGCTGAGGGAAGAAGCCCCTCTAATCAGTTTGTATTTATGCTAAAGAATAATATCGCATATTTCGAAAGAACGAAGGGCAGAATCTCGCCCGATAAGCTAAAAGCAATAGATATTTCTGAATACACCGAGGAAGAATAATTCTTTTTACACCGTGAAGGAAACGTTTTAACCGTTTTTCTTCACGGTGTCTTTTTATACAATTTTAATTTTTGCAAACCAGTTCTACAAACACCAACTTATCAACAAGCAAGAAATTGAATAAAAAATAAAAAATGCAAAAAACTATTTACAAATGATATTTTGTTGTGTATAATAATAATGTTAAAATCTGTGATCGGGAAGAAACCGCGAGGTATCTATCAAGAGAGACACCGCCTTAGGCTGAAAGCGGAGTTATAGAGAGCGTGGCTTGTGCACCCGTGAGATTCGGCAGGGAAATCTAAAAAGGACGCGTATCTGCCGACGTTAGTCGCGTTAAGACGGCGAATGCCACGAGTTAAAAATCAGAGTGGGACCGCGAATAAGTACAAAAACTTTTCGCCTCTGTGCTATATTGCACAGGGGCTTTTTATTTTGTTTAATTTTTTCTTAGAAGGGAGATTTTTATGAACGAATGCTCTGCAAGAAAAAGACAGGATTTTGTAAAACAGGCAAAATCAAAAATAAATACCGCAAAAAAGAATATTAAAAGGTCACTGTCCTCGGTAAAATACGACGTCAGGGCAATAAGAGACCGCGATCCTGCGGCAAAGAGCGACCTTGAGGTACTTCTTCTTTACCCCGGAATGCACGCATTGCTTGCACACCGTGCGGCACATTTTCTTCACAAGAAGAGATTTTATCTCACCGCGAGAACGATAAGCCAAGTTTCAAGATTCTTTACGGGAATTGAGATACACCCCGCCGCAAAGATAGGCAAGGGGCTCGTTATCGACCACGGAATGGGAGTCGTTATCGGTGAGACGGCAGAGATTGGCGACAACTGCACACTTTATCAGGGCGTAACGCTTGGCGGTACGGGTAAGGACATAGGAAAGCGTCACCCCACGCTCGGCAACAACGTGCTTGTCGGTGCGGGTGCTAAGGTGCTTGGCCCGTTTAAGATAGGCGACAACTCGAAAATTGCGGCAAACGCCGTAGTTCTTGACGAAATTCCCGACAACTGTACGGCTGTCGGTATCCCCGCAAAGCTCGTCCGCCGCGAGGGAGTTAGAGTCGAGGACCTCGACCAGGTACACATTCCCGACCCCGTTGCACAGGAGCTCAAAAAGCTCGAATACAAGCTCCAAGAGCTCGAAGCCGAGCTTCGTGAGATTAAGAAATAAGTTAATTATTATGCGGGGGAGACCCCTTTTTGAAAAAAGGTATCTCCCCGCACCCCCTCATCAAAAACCTTTTTTAACCTTTTTATTTTAAAGGCAAGGCTTGTCCTTCTACAGAGCGTTTGTTCTGTCTACACGTCCTCGTGTACGCCCAGAGTTTTTTCAAAAAGGGCTTTGGAAAAAATCCTAACATAAACTAACCATAAACCAAAAAGGAATTATAACAATATGCTACTTTACAATTCACTAACAAGAAAAAGAGACGAATTTATACCGAACGAAGAGGGCAAGGTGTCGATGTACACCTGCGGCCCCACCGTATATCACTACGCACACATAGGAAATCTTCGTTCTTACATTATGGAAGACGTGCTTGAAAAGCACCTTCGTTACCTCGGTTATGACGTCAAGCGTGTTATGAACATTACCGACGTCGGTCACCTCACGAGTGACGCAGACGAGGGCGAGGACAAGATGCTAAAGGGTGCTAAGCGTGAGAAAAAGACGGTTATGGACATCGCAAGATTCTATACCGACGCATTCTTTGCCGACTGCAAAAAGCTCAACATCAAGACTCCCGACGAGGTCGTTCCCGCAACGAGCTGCATTGATGAGTTTATCAAGGTAATCACCTCTCTTATCGAAAAGGGCTTTGCATACGAGGCAGGCGGAAATATTTATTTTGACACTTCAAAGCTCGAGGAATACTACGTTTTCAACGATTTCAAGGAAGAAGACCTTGCCGTCGGTGTCCGTGAGGGCGTTGAGGGTGACAACAACAAGAGAAATAAGGCAGACTTCGTGCTTTGGTTCACAAAGTCAAAGTTTGACGATCAGGAGCTCAAGTGGGAAAGCCCTTGGGGCGTCGGTTATCCCGGCTGGCACATCGAGTGCTCGTGTATCAGTATGAAAACTCTCGGTGAAAAGCTCGATATCCACTGCGGCGGCATAGATAACGCCTTCCCCCACCACACCAACGAAATTGCCCAAAGTGAGGCGTTTTTAGGTCATAAATGGTGCAATTATTGGATGCACGTCCACCACCTGAACACCACCGGCGGAAAAATGAGCAAATCAAAGGGCGAGTTTTTGACAGTCTCGCTTCTCGAGGAAAAGGGCTACGATCCTCTCGTTTACCGCTTCTTCTGCCTCCAGTCACACTACAGAAAATCTCTCGTATTCTCTTACGAGAATCTCGATAATGCAACCGCCGCCTTCAATAAGCTCTTAGCAAAGGTAATTCCTCTTCACAAGGCAGAAAAGGGCGAGATAGATACGGCAACCTTTGATGCACTTAAGACAAAATTCCGTGAGGCACTTGACAACGACCTCAACACCTCGCTCGCAGTTACTGCCCTCTACGACGTACTCAAGGCGAACACAACTCCCGCCACAAAGATAGCTCTTATCGACGATTTCGACAGAGTCCTCTCGCTTGACATCAATGCAAAGGCTCTTGCCGCTATCGAAAAAGAAAAGGCAGAGGCGGCAGAAAAGGCAAACGATCCCTTCATTATGAAGATAGAATCGCTTATCGAGGAAAGAAAGAACGCCAAGAAGGAAAAGAACTACGCACGTGCCGATGAAATAAGAAACGAGCTTACCGCAATGGGCGTAACTCTTATAGATACCGCACAGGGCACACAGTATAAAATAGACTAACCTTTTATATTACTTTCGAGACTCTCCCGAGGGAGAGCAGAGAACATCCCCCCAAAAAAATTCTGCTCTCCCTTTTTTGCAAAGATTTCAAATTTTAATTTGTAGGGGTGTTAGTTTATGCGGGGGAGCCGCCTTTTTTAGAAAAATAGCTTCGTCACGACGAAGCCGTCTCCTCCCCCGCATAATACAACACTTGTACAAATACCAAGTTATCAACTATAATACATAGAAAAGGAATTTTGTATATGAAAAAGTTAAGTATAATTCTTGCGCTTCTTCTTGTTGCCGCCCTCCTTTTCGGTGGCTGCACTTCACCTGCTGACGACACGCAGGGAACTGACAGCGAGGCACTCACGTCCGCTCCCGAAACCACCGAGCCCAAAGAAGAGGGGCCGAAGAATGTAATGATCTTCGGCGACTCCTATTCGACCTTTGAGGGCTACATACCTAAGACCTACAAGACGTGGTACTATGCCGCAGGCCGTGCGGAGACTGACGTAAAGCAGGTCAGCGACACTTGGTGGTATCCGCTTTGCAATGAGATGGGCTACAACCTCGTTATGAATGACAGCTATTCGGGCTCGACCATAGGATATACGGGTTATAGCGGAGCCGACACCTCACAGTCAAGCTCGTTTATCCACCGCCTCGAGCTATACAAGAATCAAAATTATTTTGAAAAGAACGATATTGACCTCATTTTCGTTTTTGGCGGCACAAACGATAGCTGGTGCGGCGCTCCCCTCGGGGAATACAAGACAGAGAACATCTCTAAGTCCGATTGCTATAATGTGCTTCCCGCCATCGTATATTTTCTCACCGAGCTTAAAGAGGCAGCTCCCAATGCCGAAATTGTCTTTATTATAAACACCGACCTTAAGGCAGAGATAGGCGAGACCGTCAAAAAAGCGTCCGCCCACCTCGGTACAAGCTACGTTGAATTGACAAAATTCCAAAAACGCTCAAGCCACCCCACCGTTCTCGGTATGGCAAGTATCAAGGCACAAGTCAAAAGAGCTTTAGGCTGATTATAACAACTATATCAACAGGAATATTTATGAAAAATCTACTTATATTTGGCGACTCGTATTCAACCTTTAAGGGATACATACCCGAGGGGTACAGATTTTACTACTCACCAGAAGGACGCAAGGAAACAGATGTAACGAAAGTCGAGGAGACTTGGTGGTACCCGCTCCTTGACGAGCTTTCCTTAAATCTTGTCCTCAACGACAGCTTTTCGGGCTCGCCCCTTGCCTTTTGGGGCTGGGACGGGAAAGACTGCTCCAAAGACGAGTCCTTCATCTACCGCCTCGAAAAGTATATTGACGAGGGATTCTTTGAAAAAAACAAGATAGACACCGTCCTTGCCTTCGGTACGACAAACGACAGCTGGATAGGCACGGAGCTCGGCGAGATAAAATTCTCGGACTTTGAGCGTGACGATTTTTACCGTGTCTGCCCCGCAATATGCTATTTTGTGGGCAAGCTCAAACAAGTCGCCCCCTCTGCCGATGTTGTTTTCATTATGAACACAGGTCTGCACGAGGGAATTGTAGACGCCATTCGAGCTTCTTGTGAGCATTTCGGTGTACACTTGATAGAACTTCACGATATAGACAAGCGTTCGGGACACCCCACAATACTCGGCATGAGCCAAATTCGAGAGCAAGTTAAGGCTTTTTTAGAAAAAAATGAGCATTAAATCTTGGATAAATAAAAACACCCGCTCGCTCGAGGGTAAAAAAATTGCAGTAAGCGGAGCTACGGGCGGACTCGGTCGCGAGCTTTGCCTGCACGTCGCCTCGCTTGGCGGTGACCTCGTCCTTGTGGTCAGAAATATAAAAAAGAGCGAGGAACTCGCCTCGCTTATTGGGAAAAAATATCCGAATGTCTCGGTTTCGACCGTATCCGCCGATATGGAAGACACCGTCTCGGTGGAGCGTGCCGCCGATGAGCTTGTCGCACTTGATATTGATATGCTTTTTCTCAATGCGGGTGCGTACAGCATTCCGCGTCACAATACCGATGCGGGATATGACAACGTCTTTACCATAAATTTTCTCTCGCCCTATCTTCTTGCGAAAAAGCTCTTGCCGCACCTCAGAAAAAAAGGCGGCAGAATAATTGCCGTTGGCAGCATCGCACACCGATATTCTAAAAGCGACGCAAACGACGTCGACTTTTCGACAAGAAGGGCGTCAAATCTCGTATACGGCAACTCAAAGAGGTACCTTATGGCATCTCTCCCCGCACTTGCCGAGAAAGACGGAGAAGTTACGATAGTCCACCCCGGCATAACCTTTACGAATATTACGGCACACTATCCGAAGCTCATTTTTGCCGTCATCAAATATCCTATGAAGGTGATTTTTATGAGCCCGCGCCGTGCCGCCCTCTCGCTCCTTGCGGGTGCTTTTGTCGACTGCAAGGAAAACGAGTGGATAGGTCCAAGATTTTTTGACATATGGGGCTTGCCTAAAAAGAAGAAATTTAAAATTCCCAAGAGTGAAGTTAGACATATGTGTGATGTTGCTGACAAGCTAAACGTAATATAAAGTCATACCCGCCAAACCATGCGGAAAGCTTTATAGATATAATTAAAAAACCAAGAACCCAAATATTGGGTTCTTGGTTTTATTTTTTCCTCATTTTGCAGGTCTGAACACAAATAACAACTCCAGCTCCTCAAAACCGTTATAAATACATTTACACTCTATCTGAAGAACACCTTCCTTTATGTATGCCTTTGTTTCCTTACATTCGAGGTCTTCAATATCTTTAAAAACAGCTACATCAATATTGATGTTCTTTGAGTCATAGTCTCCGACAACAAAGGTTTTCTCTTCAACGTACGCTTCAACAAGACTTTCGTCAATTCCCGTTTGATAGAACGAATCATCAAATTCATCAAATCCGCCGCTGTAATCACAAAAGATAGCCTTTCCATCCTTGAAGGTAATGAAATCTTTAAAATACTTCGCACACACTACCTCTTCTCCGCTATTCTTTAAAAGAGTTACGTTTCCGTCATCAAAATCAAGTGTACCAATATCTTTTCCGGTTTCATCCGTTACCGTTGGAGGAGTATAAATGGTGTCCTCGTAGCTATATACATTAGATACACTCTCTCCAACAGCTGTAATATACCTTTCGGGAATAGCCTTTTCCAACTTCATACTCTCATACATATATTTCGTGCCGACATTGCCTACGATAGAGAATTCGTAAAACTCCCATTTGCTGTTTTCAACGACCTCTTCTTTAGGTATAAAAGCCCCCTGTTCCGAAAAAAAAGTAAACACTTTAATTCCTACGATAGCGACTATGGGTATCAACAACAACAGTAAATAACTTTTGGATTTTTTCATTTTTTCTCTCCTCCTATAATCCTAAAATATTATAAAACAATCTTACAACTGTCTTTGTGGTCAGTATAACACACAAAAAACCCGTTGTCAACCCAAAAGGGTTAAGTTTTTGAACTCAAAATGGTTAGAATTATAGTAATAACTTTTGGGGGAACGATGAGTTGAATATAGGAGAGGCAACGAGACGCAGAATAAAAGAGCTATGTATAGAACACCGAATAACTATAAACAAGCTTTCAACTATATCGGGAATAACACAATCAACGCTCAATAACATAATTAGCGGAAGAAATAACAGTGCAACAATCTCGACAATAAAAAAGATATGTGACGGACTTGAAATATCTATACAGGACTTCTTCAACTCTAAATTGTTTGAAGATCTTGAACAGGAAATAAAATGATGCTATAAACTAAACCGCCCGACAGCAACAGTTACTGTCGGGCGGTTTTATTTTATCAAAATATCAGTCATTAACAATATCAAGAACTATCTTGGTCATCTCGTCGATTTGTGCTTCCATCTCGCTTGCGAGCTTGAACTGTGTGCGGCAACGAACGAGGTTGTGTCCTGCATACTTTGTCGCAAAATAAGTGTCGCCCTCAAGATAGTCGGTGAGGAAACGCATTCCGCACTCGGCTGTCATCATAAAGGCACCCCAAGGCATAAGTCTTGCCTCGGCAGGTGTGATAGACTCCTTCACCGCACCGCAATATCCCTCGGCATATGCCTTGAAAAGAGATATATCAAAGTGAACGAGGTCAAGATTCTTCTCGTCCTCAGCGGCGGTAGACGCACCGAAGCGGATAGAGTCACCGAAATCGTAAAGCATAGAGCCGGGCATAACGGTATCAAGGTCGATAATTGCTCTCGCCGCACCGCTTTCCTTGTCCATAAGGATATTGTTGAGCTTTGTGTCGTTGTGTGTAACGCGAAGCGGAACGTCGCCCACAGCCATAGCATCGGTAATCTTCGAGAACTTTTCCTTTCTTGAAAGAACGAACTCAATCTCCTCGCGGCACTCTGCGGCACGTCCGAGCTTGTCAGCCTCAAGTGCACGGCAGAAATTCTCAAAACGAACGGGCGTGTTATGGAAGTTTGCGATTATATCGGCAAGCTGTGAGGCATCAAAGTCGGCAAGCTGCTGCTGAAATTCTCCAAAAGCCTTACCCGATGCCTTAAATATCGAAGCATCGTCAACCTTGTCGTACGCTACCGTGTTCTCTATAAATGCGTAAACTCTAAAGGCTCCGTCGTCACATTTAAGATAGCTCTCGCCACCCTTTGTGAAAATCACCTCGAGAGTCTCGATTCCCTTGCCCCTAAGATGCTCGGTAACAAGGCAAATATTTTTCATAAGAGCGTCGCTATCCTTGAAGATAGTCGTGTTCATTTTCTGGAGTATGTAACGCTTCTTGTCTGTAACAAGAAGGAAGGTAGAATTTATATGTCCGTTTCCGTAGGGCTCGATGCTCTTAATTTCTCCGTCAAGCAAAAAGCTCTCGGCAATATGCAAATTCTTTATGGTGCAGTCTGTCATTTTTTATCTCCTTTGAGAAAATATTTTCCTGTTCGGCCGCTATATTAAGTTGATTGTAGCACAAAAATCGGGGGAAGTCAAGAGAGAACGAATTGAATTACGTGCGAAAAACCAAAAGACATCAACAACTAATATGTAAAACTTTACTTTTTAAATACAAAAAGATACTCGTGAGCAAGTAAAAGAAAATTGTATTTTACACTATTAGTTTTCCAATATCCTGTCGCTTTGCAATTATGTTGTTCTTTAATAATAATTTCCTTCAATTTAAATCCAGCCAAACGAAACATTGTCATTGTTTCAAAAGCCAAAGGCTGCACCATTCCGTTTTTTCGGGTATCACCCATAAGGACAGCACAATATTTATCTTTTTTTAAAACACGATAAGCCTCTTCTGCCACTTTGTGAATTTCTGGCAAGAACTCTTTAATACTCAAATGCGAGAGATCGTTTTTAATATCTTCGCTGTATTGAATAATATCGGCATAAGGTGGGTGGGTGCATATAAGGTCAATGCTTCCATCTTCAATAAAATCTAATTTTCGAGCATCACCTTTATATAAATAAACCTCTCCGTTAGCTCCTTCGTGTTCAAAGTCTATTTTTTCTCTGCACCGAGCGAGAGCTACATCATTTACATCAACACCGATTATATTACGGTTAAGTAATTTAGCTTCAACGAGAGTAGTACCACCGCCAGCAAATTGGTCAAGTACCAAATCACCCTCTTGCGAATATCTTAAAATAATATTTCGCGGAATATACGGAGACCAATTTCCACGCCATTTTGCATCGTGAGTTGCCCAATCACCACGTTTCGGAAAAGACCAATGAGATGTCATTTCCAATTCAAAATCTTCAGGCTCCCATTTTGTAATTATCTTTGCCATATTAGTCTTTAAATATATCGCCTATTATTTCGTCAAGAATACCGGTTTTGGTCATGTTGTAATTCAAAAGGTAATTAATATACGTAAAACCTTTAGTCAACTGATTTGTTGTTCCTTTCCAACAATTTCCATCAGTAATTAGTATAAAATTGATATTATTCTCTCTTAAATTTGTTTGTCTATTTATGTAAGAATCTATAATTTCTTCGGGTTTTGAACCCCCACCATTGAAAAAATTAACCTCAACATTAACACACTTATTATCTTTTAACAAAATAAAGTCTGCTTTTCTATTTGCTACATCATTAGAAATCATAAATCCTTTTTCTATTAAAATTTTAAATTGCTTTTGTGTAATTACCTCAACATTATGTTTTTGGCAAACTTCTCTAATAATTGGCTCGCACGCTAATTCAAAAGCGGTGCCACCTCTATTTTTTCTTCCGTTAGAGTCCAAACCAACTAGTATTCCTGTTATATAATCAAGGGTACTTTTCTCAATTACATTTTGATAAAGATTTTTCAACCCCATTTGTTCAAAAAACAGTAAGAACTCTTTAATCTGCTTGTCAGAAAAAGCGTTTTTTCCATTGAAGTTAAAGCATTGAAGATCTTCACTGTCAATAGCTGTACCGATTATTTTGAGTATATTTTTCTCTTTACGCACATCGTTTCTCTCAACTTTTGACAAAGCAAACAAATACGGAAAAACTTCCACCACCGAAGGAATCTTTTTCAATAAATTAATGAATAAAGAATCAAAATTTGTCTTTTGACCAATCAAACAATCTAAAGAATGTATTTCTATAATATATTTTTCATGTTCTTTTGCATTATTCCAATTAACATAATAGTTAAATCCTCTATTTGTCTCAATCAATTGGCTTTCAAAAATATCAATTCTTTCGTTTATGCTTTTATTAATGTACATAATCTTCACCTTTTTTAATAATTAGTAATCAAAAGTTCTTTAATCTTTCCACGAGACGAAGCTTTACTATTTATCATACGAGAAGCTTCCACTCTCAAAACATTAAAATCGGAATATAAATCATCAAAAAAATCATCGTTCTCATCGGTGTTGTGAGGATCAGAGTTACTTAACATAACCTTTGCCCCAACAGAAGAAAGTTTTTTGTACACTTCCGCTAGCTCGATTTGATTTTTATCATTAAATTGATCTTCCGTGTATGATGTAAAACCCGAGGTAGTATTCAACGGGCGATAGGGCGGATCAATATAAACAAATGTATTTTGGTCAGCAAAATTTACAACATCGTGATAATCGCACGATCGCATTGTAACATTTTTCAAGGTTTCAGAAATTTTTAGCAAATTTTCCTTATCACAAATTGTTGGGTTTTCATGTTTACCAAACGGAACATTATAACGGCCTTTTTTGTTTACCCTATACAATCCATTAAAACAAGTTCTATTTATGAAAATAAACAATGCGGCTTTTTCGACACGAGAATCATCATTCAATATCAAGGTGTTGTATCTATCACGTTGCTCGTAATAATATTTTTGTTTTTCTTCATTATCAGCATAAGACTTATACTTGCTTTGCATATCGTCAAGCGTTTGTATCAACTCATCGCAAGAATCTTTTATAACTGAATATGTATTTATAAGTTCTTTATTATTATCGCAAATATAAACTTCATCAAAAGAATATTCGTTAAGCAAAGCAAAGAGTAAAGCTCCTCCGCCAACAAAAGGTTCTGCATATTTGGTAATTTTCGTTCCTATCCCTTGAGGCAAATTGCTTTTTAAAACGTCTAAAAGTTGTCCTTTTCCGCCAGCCCATTTTACAAAAGGATGAGCATTATCAGAACACCTTTTAGATTTTGATTTTCTTGCATCATCAGGCTTTTCCGAATTTCTCGGAATTATCCACATATTGCCAAGCATAGCAACGTCGGGGATTCTATTTTCAGCACAAAGTATGGATACACGCCTTTGCGAAATATTCCACTTTTCTGCCGCTTCTTTCGCCGTTATATATTGTAACATAAAATCCTCCCTAAAACATCTATATATATATTATATTCTATATCTCGAACAATGTCAAGATCCAAAAATTAAATATAGGACATCTCTCTGCACTTTTTCAGAAAATATGATATAATAATAAAAAAGTTTGTAAGATTTTCCTTTCTTTGGCGTCTTATAGGTGAAGGAGGTGATAGAGTGACGGATTTCGAGCAGTTATATAACACTTATTTCAACGACGTTTACCGATATATCCTGCGGCTCTCGGGCGACGAGCATATTGCCGAGGAGATAACGAGCGATACGTTTTTCAAAGCGATGAATTCAATAGACAGCTTTCGAGGCGACTGCGACGTGCGTGTTTGGCTCTGCCAGATAGCAAAAAATTTCTACTATTCATATATAAAAAAGAAAAATCGCACCGAGCAAGTTGACGAGGCGGCTCTCGGGGAGCTCCCCGACCTCTCACCGAGTATTTCCGACGAGCTTTCACAGCGTGACGAGGTCGAGCGGATACAGCGTATATTGCACACCGTTGACGAGCCCTACAAGGAGGTCTTTATGTGGCGAGTGTACGCAGAGCTATCCTTCGGACAGATAGCAAAGATATTCGGCAAGACTGAAAACTGGGCTTGCGTCACCTATCATCGGGCACGGAAAAAGATTTTAGAAGGATTGGAGGAAGAAAACCGTGAAAAATGAATGTAGCATAATAAAAGACCTTCTGCCCCTATACGTTGAGGATATGGTAAGCGGCGAGACAAGGGATTTTATCGAGGAGCATCTCTCGAACTGTCCCGAGTGCAAAGCGGAGCTTGACTCTCTGAAAGAGGGAACACCCCTTTCGTCAATCGAAGATAATCACACCGATAAGAGAGATACCGCAAAGCCCTTTAAAAAAATAATGAAGAAGATGTCAAGGCAGTTCAACACCCTATCGTATTCTCTCATAGTCTTCTTCGTTTTCCTCGGATTTAGCTTTACGGGCGGAGAAAACCTTATGTATAACAGCCTTATAATGCCCATCGTCGGCGTCTTTGGCTACTACGTGTTCAGATGGAAGGCGATATACAAGATGCCCATTCTTTTGCTTGCCATCGACCTCTCTGTGTGCCTATTTAAGCTCGTTGAGCTCGACCTTTATTCCGCAGTTATGTGGACGGGAATTTACAGCATTTTCGTATTTATCGGAATTGCCATTGCCTTCCTTATCCACTACGCCACAAGAAAGGAGAATGAATAATGAAGAAAAAAATACTTAAAATATCGGCACTTGTTTTAGCAATTTTATTGATAGCGGGCGTTTGCCTCTTTGCCGATTCTCTCGTTGGAAACCCTCTCTCAAAGGCTCTTGCAAAGAGGACTGCCGAAAATCACCTCGAAGAAGTCTACGGTGACAAGGACTACGAGCTCGAGAGGATAACTTACAGCTTTAAGGACGGCTACTATCACGCCTACGTCACCTCAGAGAGCAGTGCCGATTCAAGCTTCACTCTCTTAATAAACGGCTTCGGAAAGCTTTGCTACGATTATTATGAAAACAACGTAACGAACGGCTGGAACACCGCAAACAGACTGGAGAGAGATTACAGAAACGCGGTTGACTTTATCTTGGAAAGCAGCACTTTTCCGTATAACGTATTTTTAGGCTACGGTGAGCTCGCATTCATTCCGCTTGAGGAAAAGGATAACCCTTATACTCCCGAGTATGCTCTTATCACAAACGAACTGACGCTTGATGCCTACTATGATGTAAACGAGCTTGGGGCAAAAGCGGGAAGACTCAGCATATATATAGCAGACAACACCGTGTCGGCAGGAAGAATGGCAGAGATACTGCTGGGCATACGCGATTGCTTTGACAGTGCGGGCGTCGGATTTTACGTTATCGACTGCGTTCTCGAATATCCCCGAGACGAAAACGGCTTTGCCGAGGACGGACAAGTCGAGGTAATGGATTTTCTTTACAGCGACATCTACGAGGAAGGACTTGTCGAGAGGGTAGAGAAGGCAAACCAAGCGGCGATAGATTATTATACCGCGATGGACGCCGAGAAACTCCGGCTTGTGGAAGAATTAAGTTAAACAAAAACCGCCGAGGGCAGCCAAATGGCTGCCCTCGGACTCACTTGTAGGGACAGGCGTCCTCGACTGTCCGTGTTGTAAACAAGGTTATAAATAATATATAGGATAGTAACTTTGCGTTAAAAGTGACCCGTACGGGAATTTGCCCCGCCCTACAAGGCTTCCGACACGGAAGCGGCGGGGCAATGTTTCGTCCCCATGCGACGGTCTATATTTGCAAAAAAGCAAAGTTCGATTCCCGTCGCTGTGCCGCTTGCGGCACAGGTCAGCAAAAAAAGATAGGAGCACCTTGTGCTCCTATCTTTTTTTGGTGACCCGTACGGGAATCGAACCCATGTTTCCAGCGTGAGAGGCTAGCGTCTTGACCGCTTGACCAACGGGCCGTATTTTTTACAGCTTGGTTATTATACCACATCTAAAATCAAAATGCAATACCTTTTTTCAATTTTTTTAAAAATTTTTTCTAAAACTCAAAAAACGTCGCTTTTTCGGGCTTTTTTTACCTTAATTTAGCTCCTCAAATCCCCATATATTTGCGGCAAGTCCTTGACTTTAGACAAAAAATGTAATATAATGATTGTGTATGATTTTTAACCGAATTTTCCTTGTTTTCGGTAATTATTAAAAAATCGGAGGAACATAATGGAACAGACCAAAAAGCTTGAGTTGCAAAAAAAGGCAACACAAATCCGTCTTGGCGTACTTAAAGGTGTACACGCCGCTGCCTCGGGACACCCCGGTGGCTCTCTCTCAATAGCTGATATGATGGCTTATCTTTACTTTGAGGAAATGAATATAGACCCCAAGAATCCTAAGTGGGAGGATAGAGACCGCTTCGTTCTTTCTAAGGGACACTGTGCTCCCGCACTTTACGCGACTCTCGCTCTCAAGGGTTACTTTGACGAGGCAGAGCTTGCAACGCTCCGTCAGGCTGACTCCTTCCTTCAGGGACACCCCGATATGAAGGGTACTCCCGGTGTTGATATGACCACAGGCTCGCTCGGTCTCGGTATCTCTGCCGCTTGCGGAATGGCACTTTCTGCAAAGCTCTCGGGTAAGGACTACCGCACCTACACCATCTGCGGTGACGGTGAGAGCCAGGAGGGACAGGTTTGGGAGGCGTGTATGTTCGCCGCTCACTATAAGCTTGACAACCTCTGCGTTATCTTCGACTGGAACGGTCTCCAGATAGACGGTCCCGTTGCTGAGGTTATGAATCCCACCCCCTATGACAAGAAGCTCGCAGCATTTGGCTTCCACGTAATTTCTATCGACGGTCACAACCTCGATGAGTTTGAGGCAGCACTTGCTGAGGCAAAGACGGTCAAGGGCAAGCCCACCGCAATCATTGCAAAGACCGTTAAGGGTAAGGGCGTATCCTTTATGGAAAATCAGGTAGGCTGGCACGGCTCAGCTCCTAAGGACGACCAGTATGAGCAGGCTGCAGCCGAGCTTAGTGCAACTCTTTAATTGTAGGAGGAAAGAAAAATGGCAGAAAAAATAGCAACAAGAGAATCCTACGGCAACGCACTTGCCGAGCTTGGTGAAAAATATGATTTCGTAGTTCTTGACGCTGACCTTGCGGCAGCTACAAAGACAGGTACTTTTAAGAAGAAATTTCCCGAAAGATTTTTCGACTGCGGAATTGCCGAGGGTAATATGATTAGCGTGGCTGCAGGTCTTGCAACCACAGGCAAGGTAGTTTTCGCTTCCTCTTTCGCAATGTTTGCGGCAGGCAGAGCTTTCGAGCAGATAAGAAACTCCATCGGCTACCCCCACCTCAACGTAAAGATCGGTGCAACACACGCAGGTCTTACAGTTGGTGAGGACGGTGCAACACACCAGTGCTTTGAGGACCTCGCTCTTATGAGAACCATTCCGGGTATGGTAGTTATCAGCCCCGCTGATGACGTTGAAGCAAAGGCTGCGGTTGAGTTTGCAATAAACCACTACGGCCCCGTTTATATGCGTTTCGGACGTATGGCAGTTCCGGTTGTAAACGGAGAGGACTACAAGTTCGAAATGGGTAAGGGTGTAAATCTCCGCGACGGTAAGGACGTTACTCTCGTAGCCAACGGCTTTATGGTACACCTCGCACTCGAGGCGGCAGAAAAGCTCGCCGAGGAGGGAATTTCCGCACGCGTTGTAAACATTCACACAATAAAGCCTATCGACAAGGACATCATTCTTGACGCGGCTGAGAAGACAGGTGCTATCGTTACAGCCGAGGAGCACAACATCATCGGCGGTCTCGGAAGTGCAGTAGCAGAGGTTCTCTGCGAGGGCTGTCCCGTTCCTATGCTCCGCGTTGGAATTGAAGACAAGTTCGGTCGCTCGGGCAAGGTTCAGCCTCTTCTCGACCTCTACGGACTCACCGTTGACAATCTCGTAGCAAAGGCAAAGGCTGCAATTGCTCTTAAGAAGTAATTTAATATTTCGCATAAAAAACAGGGAGAACTCCTTTGAGTTCTCCCTGCTTTCTTTTGAAGTAAATTGGTGTTTGCAAAGGCGTATGGGATAAGCGGTTAAACGAACGGTATTCTCAAACACGGTAGGTAAGGGGCTTGCTCCTCCCGCCACAACGCAAACAAAATATTACAAGGAAAGGGAAAGTCGCTCCCACCACTTTTTATCGTTTTATCCCTGCGAGAAGACATCGACAAACCAAAATCCAAACCACTAAAATAGTGCAATTTTTCTTTCGTTTTGGCATTTTTTGAGAGGGGATACGAAAAAAGCAGAGCTTTGAAATTGCAAAAAACAAGAAGTAAAAAATTCGTCAAAAGCCACACTTATCCACAAAATCGGTAACCCCCCCCCCCCCTGTTTTGTTGACTTTTGTGGAGTTTTTTGTTTTTTGCAATTTCACCAAAAAAACTTGCAAAAAATTGAAAAAAATTATTGTTTTTTTCTTGACAAAGTCAGTTTAATGTGTTAAAATGAGGGCTCAAAAAAAGGCAGGCTGTCGCATTGACCGTACGACAGCCCTATATAAAAGTGTAGAGGCACCCCTATATAACCGGAAACCCGGCACCCAAGAACATTATACCATATTTTCTTGATTTTGCAAGGGTTTTCGGCCGTATAATTCCAAAAAATATGAATTTTTTTGTTTTTTTAAGCGTCTTTGCACTTTTTGTCCGGTAAGACGCTTATATTTGTCGTCTGCCAACAATTTTTGAAGTTCTCTCAAAGAACGAAAACCCCGAATGTTGTCGTTGGCCGCTTCAGCATTTGAGAGGGTATAGAGGTACTCCCGCGTTGCAAATACGTTGCCGTGCAGGCAGACGGCGTGTTTTGGTGCGTGACGGTTTTTTCCGTGTGGAGCTTTGGCTCTATGGTTTTTCGTTCGGAGAGTTCTGAGTCTGCCGCCCTGCAGAAGTAACACTCCTTTTCAACACAATTTTTTGCTTGGGTAACGGCTTTTTTTGAAAGTATCTTAATAGTTTTCCCCAGAGGAGACCGCTTTTTTAAGCGGTCTCCTCTATTTTTTCTTGTGGCGAGGAAAGCAAATTGGTATTTATCGAGGCGTCGAGGACGTCGCCCCGCGTTTTACGCGAACTAACTAACCGCTAAATTAAAAATTGAAAAACAAAAAACATTATCATTATTATATACGTTTCAACTCCGTTCGTCAATAAATATTTCAAAACAACTTGACTATTTCAAAACACATTTGTATAATGGTCTAGAGCTTTTTGTGTTCAAGTTTGTTAGTTTGTGTTAGGTTTTTTATTTTTTGAACCCTTTTGAAAAAGGGTTCGAGCTCCCAAAACTTTCATACATTTTATTTATCAAGGCACATCAATATCCGCTCGGACGCGGATATTGAAACATTACAAAAAACTGCATTTTTCGTCTCTTTTTTCAATAAATTTTCAATAAATCTATTGCAAATCTCCTTTTTGTATGTTAATATTACTATATAAACCTTATTTTAGCATATGTTTATAAGGACGAAAAGGAGATATTACTATGAAAAAAGCACTTACACTGATTTCGGCAATTCTCGTACTTATGATGGTTTTGTCGGTATCTACTTTTGCTGCCGAGACCGACCCTAAGCTCGCGTCGCTTGAGCAGACGGTTGTTTACACAGGCCCTTCATTTACCGCTACCGAGGCTATGACCGTTGACGGCCGTCTCGAAGAGGCTGAGGGCTGGGTCTGCATCACACCCGACAACACAAACAGAACCACTCTTGCAGAAGAGTACAGATTCAACGCTTGGAAGGAAAACTCAAAGGTTGCTATCGGTGAAGACCAGACTGCTTTTGCATCTAACTTCAAGTTCTACGTTGCACAGACCGAGACCGACGTTTACTTCGCAATAGAGGACTTTGCTCCCTATTTTGAGGTTGACGGGGAAGAGGGCTTCACAAAGGCGTCCGAGTCTCTTTGCAGAAACAACTACAATATCCGCCTCGGCTTTGATGCCGCAAACTATGACCGCTATATTCACATAAGAGAGTTTAACGCTCTTGACCAGCTCAACATCTGCGGCCCTGACGGATACAAGAGTATGAAGTCGGTTTACGGTGACCTCGTTACCTATACCTTTGCGAGATTTGCAGAGGACGGCACACACCTCTACGACGGAAATAAGAACACCACCAACCAGCACTACTGGGTAAAGCCCGCAGTTCAGTGGACAGGTCGCCTTGAGATAAAGCTTAGCAAGGCTATGATAAAGGAAATGTACGTCGAGCAGTTTGGCGAGGGTGCTGACGCGAAGATCGACTTTACTACTATGTTTGTAAGCGTTTCTGCAGGTGGATTTATTCCCGATCCTGCTGAAAGCAACAAGGGTACTTGGGTTTACACTCTCTACGGTGGCACAATGCTCACTCCCGAGGTTGCAACCGAAAAGTCTCTTACTGAAAGAGTTGTTCCCACGCACGTAGTATTCGGCAAGGACCCCTCTATAACCGAGGCTCCTACGACCGAAGCTCCCACTGACGCTCCCGCCACCGAAGCTCCCGCAGGAGAGCCGACAGGTGCTTCCTCTGAGGATATTACCGACCTTCCCGAAGGCGGCTGCGGCTCGTCCGTAACTCTCGCAGGTGTTGCTCTCGTAGCTGCACTTGGCACTTGCACAGCTTTCGCTGCAAAGAAAAAAGAGGACTAATTAAACAGCTTAATTCCAAAACGGAGAGGCAAATGCCTCTCCGTTTTTTATTTATGAGCGTGTTAGTTTATGCGGGGGAGATTTCAATTTCTATTGCTTGATTTTAATAGACTTTGCATAGAAACGAAAACTCTAAATTAAATAATAAAAGGTGTTAAAAAGTTTTTAAGAGTGGGGGTGCGGGGGCGGGTGGTTTTTTCAAAAAACACCTGCCCCCGCATTAACATAAACATACCTACAAATACCAAATTATCTCCCAAATTTTACTATGGAAATATTTAAAGATATGTGCTATAATGGTGGAGTAAGGCAAAAATCACACACGAGTACAAACTACACAAACTACAAAGAGGAAACAAAAATATAAATGATAAACAAACAAAAGCACGTAAAAACGATTTCAATTGCACTTTCGGTGCTGATGATAGCACTTTTCCTTGTCGCACCTGCCTCGGCACTTAGCTACAGGAAGGGTACGAATTCAGCATCTGAGAGCTATCGGGCGAGCGAATACTATGGAAAGCTCACCTCGCTCACTCTCACGGGTGACGGACGCACCGACCTTATTGCCGTTGCCCTCTCTCAGCTCGGCTACACCGAGGGAAACGAGAACGGAGCCTTCGGCGGTAATGAAAACGGCACCGACAATTTCACCGAATACAACTACAATATGGGCTCTTTCGGCTCGGGCTACGGCGGACGCGACTACCCCTGGTGTGCATCCTTCGTCTCCTTCTGCCTCTTGCAGTCGGGAAATCACAACCAAACCAAGATAAGCGATTGGTGCCGCAAAAACGAGGGCGACTCGAACTACATCTGGCGTGAGGTAAGCTGCAACCGCTGGGCAAAGCAGCTCCGCACCTGCGGCTATTTCGAAAACTCTGCAAGCTTTGGCGGCGACTATCTCCCGATACCGGGCGACCTCATTTACTTTACCGAGGACAGAAAGCTCGAGAGCCACATAGGAATCGTGCTGTTTTGCGATGGCGAATCGGTCTATACCGTTGAAGGAAACACAAGCTCGGCATCGGGACTTGAGGCAAACGGCGGCGGTGTTTACGTAAAGAGCTACGGCATTTCAAGCACCTACATAAGAGGCTACGGAGTCCTTCCTTACAAGGTAAATAACAGCATACGTCACATAGATTATTCGGGCGTAAATCCCACCGAGGGACTTTACGTTGCCACCACCGAAAAGTGCATCTATCCTACCGAAAATGCCTCGACCTATACTCACCTTATCCCGAAAAATTCCTTCTTCGAGGTCACCGAGGTTGCCTCGGGCGGCAGACTCAAGGTACGTGTTGAGCTTGGCGGTGCTACCGTCGAGGGATATATAAAAAACAACAGCGACCGAGTTATTCAGATTTCCTCAAAGGAAATTCCCACGTCATTTGAGCCGCTTGAAAAGGTGTGGGGCTACAAGCGTTCCTGCATTGATTCTTATACCGTCGGGGAGAATTCTTATTACACAAAGCCGAGCGGCACAAGTCTTGCTATTTCGCAAAAAATATCGGTATCGGGAAGTGCCTCGCTCACAAGAGACATCGAGAAATTCGGCTATTATTTTGACGGTGAAAGCGACAAGATAGTCTGGGACGAGGACGCAATTCTTATTGGCGAAAGCCTTGATGTCACCTATAAAATAGAGGCAAGCACCGACTCGCTGAGTGCGGGTGACCACACGCTCCACCTCGTGCTGTCTCTTGCAGATTCAACGCTTGCCGAGCTTGACACTATTGACTTTACGGCAAAAATCGGCGGTATTTCCGCCCCCAACGCCCCGACCTTTTCGACCTTTACCGAAAGCTCTATAACTCTCGGTAAATATGACGGCTACGAGTACAAGATTGAGGGTGGCGAGTGGCAAAGCACACCAACCTTTGAAAATCTCTCGGTGAATACCGCAGAGCCTTATCTTTTCTATCAAAGAGTAGCAGAGACTAAAACTAATATGCCAAGCAAGACGAGCGAGGCTCTTTCGCTTGACCTCGGTACTATCGCGGCGTCAACAAAGCTCGTCTCGCTGAATATCCCCGAAGTCACTCTTTCAAAAGACTTTGACAGTGACCTCACCGAATACGAGGCACGTGTGCCCCACTCGGTCGAAAGCGTCACCCCCGAAGTAACGGTAAAGGACGGCTCTTCGGCAAAAATCGAAGCTCCCACCGTTCTCGAGGCAGGGAAGAGCAACACATTAAAGATAACAGTGACCTCACCCTACGGAGAGCGGGTTTATACGGTAAATATTTTCCGTGAGGAAGAGGAGTTTAGCGATATTGAAACCGACACAAACGACCCCACCGAAAGTGACTCTGAGTGTAATTTGGGCAACGAATCGGATACGGAGCAAGACTTAGACGACGTCGACGATGTTGCAAACGGAAGCTGCTCGTCAACACTTTCGCTCGCTCCGCTTGTCCTTATCGCCTCCCTTTCGATTTGCACCGCTTTTGTTAAAAAGAAATAGTAAATTTTGCAAACCGAAGGTTTCTACCTTTAGTTAATTTATCGGTGAGACTTAGGGTAAGTGGTTGAAAAGTTTTGCGTCGCTTTTTCAAAAGCGACCGCAATCCAACGCGCGTAGCGTTGGTCGCTCGTCGCAACGAGCGAAACTCCCCTATCGTTCGAAACGCCACGAAGGGTGAATTGCGGCATAGCCGCAAGAGGGGAACACACACGAGGGGGTTCCCCTTACTAAACATAAACTAACTATACCGTTAGCCGCTTTTCTTTGCGAAAAGAGGCACAAAGAAAAGCTAAGCAAAAGAAAGTGCCGTTTTCACGAGGCTCCGCCTCGAGCTCCGCGAGCTTTTAAAAAAGCTCGACCAAAACTTTTTAATCACTTTTACCAACCCGTTCAACAAACAACACTTTATTTATCAACAAAACGAGGTTATGTTATGTTCAAGGATATATTCGGAAAGACGAGGCAAAAGCTCGGTCTTCATATACATACAACGCTGTCCGACGGCAAATACGCCCCCGATGTAACGGCAAAAATCTACAAAGAGGCGGGCTATGACGCAATAGCTCTCACCGACCACTGGTATTTCGGTGAGGCAAAGGAGCTTGGCGGTCTGCCCATTATTTCGGGGTGCGAGTACAATATAGGCTTTGTCGACTGCAACGAGGGCGTTTATCACATTCTCGCCCTGTTTTGCGAGAGCGAGCCGAAGGGAATCGAAAAGACCGACTCCCCTCAAGCAATAATCGACAAAATTCACGAGGTCGGCGGACTTTGTGTTCTTGCTCACCCTGCGTGGTCGCTCAACACCCCCGAAATGATAAAGACTCTTCGCGAAGTTGATGCCACCGAAATTTACAATGCCGTGTCGGGAATCAATTTTTCTCGACGTGCCGATTCCTCGCTTATCGTCGATATGCTTGCGATGCAGGGCTATTTCTATCCGCTTCTTGCGACCGATGATTGCCACTATTACGAGGAAGGCGACTGCACAAATTCCTATATTATGGTCGAGTGTGAGTCGCTCGGGCGTGAAGAGCTTATGCAGGCTATTCGCGAGAAAAAATTTTATGCAACGCAGGGACCCGAGATACATCTGACACGCGTGGGCGACGCATTTCGCGTGGATTGCTCCGAGGTGCGAGAAATAGTATTTATGTCGAATGCCTCGTTCAGTCACCGCACCTTCGTTGGCGAGGCTCTCACCTCTGCCGAATATACACCGAGGCACCCTCACGAAACCTATATCCGTGCCTACGTGGTCGATAAAAACGGCAAATATGCTTGGACTAATTGTGTGAAAATATAAATTTTTGTATATGCAAGGAGAACCGTTTTTAAAACGGTTCTCCTTTTTTATGCGGGGGCAGGTGTTTTTTGAAAAAACCACCCGCCCCCGCACCCCCACTCTTAAAAACTTTTTAACCCTTTTATTACATAATTTAGAGTTTTCGTTTCTACGCAAAGTCTCTTAAAACCGAGCAATAGCAAGGCGTAATCTCTCCGTAGAAGCATAAGCGTAGTTCTTTTTTTAAAATGGTTTGAAAAGTTTTTTGAGGAAGGGGGTGCGGGGGAAGGGACTTTTTTTCAAAAAAGGCGGTTCCCCCGCATTTACATTAACATACCTATAAATACCAATTTATCTTACCTGCATAAAAAACACCTACAAACACCCTAAAATCATCTCTTTTTCTCGCATCGTTCACAAAATGTTTATAATTATATGGTAGAATATAAAATGGTTTATTAGAATTTCTTATAAAAAGGGAAGGAAAACTTATCTTATGATAAAAATAGATAACCTTGTCAAAAACTACGGCTCGAACTGTGCTGTTGACGACATAAGCTTCGAGGTAAAGAAGGGAGAAATTGTCGGCTTTCTTGGCCCGAACGGTGCGGGAAAAAGTACGACAATGAATATTCTCACGGGCTACCTCTCAATGACGTCGGGTAACGTCGAGGTCGCGGGAATAAATATGCTCGACAATCCTCTTGAGGCAAAGAAGCACATCGGCTATCTGCCCGAGCAGCCCCCTCTCTATGCGGATATGACCGTCGAGGAGTACCTCATATTCAACTACGAGCTTAAAAATTGCAAGCTTAACAGGGACAAGCATCTCGAGGAGATATGCGAGGTCACAAAGATAAAGGACGTATATAAGAGAGTCATCAAAAATCTCTCGAAGGGATACCGCCAGCGTGTCGGCATCGCACAAACGCTTATCGGCAGCCCCGAGGTAATCATTTTTGACGAGCCGACAGTCGGACTTGACCCGAAGCAGATAATCGAGGTGCGTAACCTTATCCGTACGCTCGGCAAGGAGCATACCGTTATCCTCTCAACTCACATTTTGCAAGAGGTACAGGCGGTCTGTGACCGAATCATAATCATCAACAAGGGCAAGATAGTTGCCGATGAGCTGACCGAAAATATTACCCGTGCGGTTGAAAACAACCGTCGCTTCTCGGTAAAGATATGCGGACCTCAAAAGGAAGTTCTCGCATTCCTCAAAGCCCGCCCCGGCGTTACCTATGCCGAGGTGCTTGCGGGACGTGACGGCGACGCATATTCGTATATGGTCGAGAGCGAGGTCGGTGTTGACATCAGAAAGAGCCTTTTCTTCGCACTTGCAGAAAAGAAATGGGCACTTATCGGTCTTGAGGCACTCGGTATGAGCCTTGAGGACATCTTCATTTCGGTAGTTGATAAGACCTCACCGAAGAGCCGCTACGAGCGACGCACGAGAAGTGTGGCAAGAAAGAACTCGGCTGAAAACGAGATTGCCGACCAGCTCGTTTCGGAGCAAAAGGGCACTGCCGCTGCCAAGCCCAAAAATAACGAAGAGACCGCAACCGAAAAGCTTGCGTCCCTCTTCGATGACAGCGAAAACAAGTAAGAAAGGAGATAAAACGAAAAATGCTTGCGATATACAAAAAAGAGCTTCGCTCATATTTTACGACAGCCATAGGCTACGTTTACGTTGGCGTATTTCTTGCGGCGTCGGCACTCCTTGCTTGCTATTCAACGCTTATGCAGGGCACCTATGACACCTCAAACTACTTCGTTTATCTTCTTTTCTCCTTTATAATTCTCATTCCGCTTCTCACGATGAAGCTCTTTTCCGAGGAAAAGAAGCTGCGTACAGAGCAGCTTCTCCTGACGGCTCCCGTCAGCATTACGGGAATGATACTCGGAAAATACTTTGCCGCGATGACGATGTTTGTGGGCACTCTTCTCGTCTCCACAATAAACTTTTTCCCTCTCTACGCATATATGCGTGCTGAGACGGCAAACGTTGAGAGCTATATTCCCGTAGGTCCTTCGACCTCGAGAATTGTGGGCTGCCTTATCGGTATAATCCTTATCGGTGCGGCGTTCGTTGCCATAGGTCTTTTCATTTCCTCGCTCACCGAGAATCAGCTTGCCGCAGCGGTCATCACCGTTTCGGTAATCGTCGTAATGCTTCTTCTAAACCTCGTAAACGAGTTTATAAGCGTTTACGCGATAAGAGCCGTTATCGACTGGGTATGCGTGATATCCAGATTTACCAACTTCACCTACGGAATACTCGACTTCTCGGCAATGGTCTATTACCTGTCGCTTGCCGCAGTCTTTATTCTTCTTACAAACCGCGTCTATGAGAAGAGACGCTGGGGCTGATAGGGGGTAAACAAATGAGAAACAACACCTTTGATAAGAGAAAATTCCGCTATGCGAGCACCTCTGTCGTAATGACGGCTCTCATAATCGCGGCAATCATAGTATTCAATATCATTTTTTCCGCCCTCGGCTCAAAGTTCCTTTGGTACGTTGACCTCACTCCCGAGCTTGTTTTCACGCTCTCCGACGAGTGCTTCGACCTAATCGAAAACGGTGACGACTCCTTTGAAAACAGCTCGTCTCCTATCGAGATGGTAGAAAAATTCCGTGCCGAGAACAAGGCGTATAACAAGGCAAACGGACTCAAAGAGGGCGACGCGGGCTACCGTGACGAAAACGTTATGATAAGCATAATCTTCTGCGACGAGATAGACGCCATCGAGGCGGAATATTTCACAAAGCTTGTGTATAACACCGCCCTTGAGCTTGAGGTCAAATTCCCCGAATATATCGAGGTAGTAAACCACAACGTTGTGAGAAATCCCTCTGCCGTTTCTGCCTACAAGAAGACGGCAAACGACTATATTCCTCCTTCAAGCGTAATAGTTACCTGCGGAAGTGAATACAGACTTTACGATATCCGTTCCTTCTTCACCTTCGAGACGACCACCTCGACCACCCCTTGGGCATACAATGCCGAAAAGAAGTTTACGGCGGGAATCCTTGCCGTAACGCGTGCCGAGTCGCCCGTTGCTTGTATCGTGAACAATCACGGTGAGTCGCTCCCCTCGACTGCCCTTGTCTCCTCGCTTGAGGACGCGGGCTATGAGGTAGAGGACCTCAATCTCGCAAAGGATGACATTCCCGCAAACTGCCGACTCCTCGTGGTCTGCAACCCGCAGTCCGACTTTATGGTAGCCGACGGAATAAGCCCCGTTGACGAGATAGAAAAGCTCGACAAGTTCCTTGACGCGACAAATTCGCTTATGGTATTTATGGCTCCCGAGGCTCCCGTTCTCGAAAACTTCGAGGAATATCTTGAGGAGTGGGGAATAGTATTCGACAGATACGTTGACAACGTAACGGGTATGACCTATCCGAAGCTCGTTGCCGACTCCTCGCAGGCGGCAGTTGGTGACGTTTCGGGATACACCATTTTCTCCGAGTACGTAAACGTCGGTATGGGTGCTACCATTACCGAGAGTATGCGTGACGTAGCCGTTCCGCCCCCCGTTGTATTCAAAAATGCAATGCCCATTACCTTCTCGCCTCTTTATGAGCTTACGAGAAACGAGAACAGCGAGGACGCTACAAAGTCCTACAACTACGCGTCGTACTACGTTGACGGCGTCAGCCGTGCGATATTCGACGTCTTTACCACAAGCTCTGAGGCAGTCGCTTACGCTAACGGAAGTATCGTCAGCCGTGCGACCGAGAACGAGCCGCTAAAGCTTATGACCGTCTCAGTTGAAAACAGAGAGACTCAGGAATCAAATTACTCGACGGTAAGTGAAGCGTCCTATGTTATCGCCGCCGCTTCGACCGAGTTCCTCTCGCACACACTTCTCGACGCTTCCTCCTACGGCAACAACGACGTGCTTCTCTCAGCCTGCCGTGCCATAGGTCAGGAGCCCGTTCCCGTCGGACTTGATCCCAAGCCCTTCGCGGACACAACGATAGATACAATCACTTCGAAGGAAGCTTCGACCTACACAGTTATTCTCACAATAGTCCCCGCTCTTACGGCTCTCGCCCTCGGAGTAGTTATAATAGTCAGGAGAAAGAATAGATGATCGTAGAAAAGCAAAAGGCACGTGCCACGCTGCTCGGTCGCCGCAAGCGTGCGATCATCATTCTCTCCTTGCTTGCGGTAGTCCTTATTGCCGCCGCCGTTACCATAAATCACTTCGTCCGTTTCGTTCCCTTTACAGACGTTGACGGCACCGAATACAGAGTGATGAGAAAGGCAGGCAAGTTCGGTCTTTACGACAAGGACGGCAACAAGCTCGAGGCAGAGGACGAATACAGCTTCTTCGTTACACCTGCAGGCACACTCGTCGACGTAGACGCCGACACGGGAGCAACGCAGATAATCGCACAGGTGGACACCGAGGACGGCGAGGCAAACGATGACAGAAATCAGCTTCTTATCTTCCCGAAGATAGGGCAAAAGGAGCTATCAAAGCTCGAGGTGCATAATGACAAGGGAAGCTTTACCTTCCTTCGCTACGACGTGGAAAACGACCGCCCCGACAATAAGTTCGGCTTCGCTATCGAAAGCTCGCCTCTGGTAAACTTCGACCAGATGCGTTTCACCGAGCTTTACGTCAATGCAGGCTACACGATGTGCACCGAAAAAATTAAGGATCCTATAAAGGACGAGAGGGGAGAATTCTCCGAGTACGGACTTGTTTCAGAGACGAGAACCGACGAAGAGGGAAACCCCTACGAATATGAGCCCGCTTACTATATCATAACCGATATAGCGGGCAAGTCGCACAAGGTAATTATCGGAGATATGCTCGTCACGGGGGGCGGATATTACGCTCAGTACGTGGATATTTCGGGCGAGGTTGAAAAGAAGAGAGACGCCGTATACGTGCTTCAGGCAAGTGTCGGTGACACGCTTCTTGACTCTGTCGAGACCTTCGTTTCTCCGCAGATTGTGTATCAGATGTCGGTAAGCGACTACCTCGACGTTGAGAATTTCTCGGTTTTCAGATACGAGGGCGGTGAGCTTCCCGAGTACGTGGTCGATTTTACCTTTATCCCGCTTGAAGAAAGACAGGGAACTATTTTAGCAAACAAGCCCTTCGTGTTCGAGCACGAGGCTCTTGAGGGCTATAACCCGAACGTCGACAACATCTCGGCGGCTCTCTATAACCTCTACGGACTCTCGTACGAGAAGGTCTGCAAGCTCTCGCCCGAGGACGAGGATTTTGTAAAGTACGGTCTTGCAAAATTCGTTGAAACAACAGACGAGAAGGGAAATGCCGTAAAGGATATTGAGTATACCCCGAAGTATATTCTTTCCTTCTACTATGACCTTCTTGACGCGGCAGGGCAGAAGGCGTCGACAATAAAGCAGGTCGTCTACGTCTCAGAGGCTAACGAGGTTGGAAATTACTATGCCTACACCTTCGTTTACGAGGGACACCCCGACTCCGATAAAAAGGACAAGGACGAAAAGTTCCTCTTCGCTTACGATATGATCTGCGAGATAAGTGCCCACTCCTTCGAGTTCCTTAACTGGAAGCAAACCAAGTGGATAAATAACAATTATATTGATAATAATATCGCGTTTATCGACACCATTGATATAAAGAGCGGTGATTACAGTGCAAGCTTTGACCTTGACAACACCAAAACGCAGCAGGACGGACAAAACGTAAGCTCGGCACTTCTCGAGGTACACGCAACCGACTCGAAGGGACACGACACGACCACCTTCTCGACCATAACGGTTATGGACAAGGACGGCGTTTACTGGACAGTAACTCCCACCGATCTCTCGGTAACGAATTACAAGGGACAGTCGGGCACGATAACGTCTGCATATCTTGCATACAACAGGCTTGGCAGACAGGTCAAGTGCTATGACGGATATATCGAGACCTATGACGGCTACAAGATAAAGGCGTCGCCCGATACTATTGAGATCATCGCACCGAACGGCGTCCGCAAGGAGTACGTAAGATACGCGACCAGCCTATTTAGGCAGTTCTATCAGACGCTTCTTGTAGGAACTATCGTTGACGAATATAAGCTCAGCGAGGCAGAAGAGGCGGCTCTCCTTGCCGATGACTCGAAGCTTCTCCTTACGATGACCGTCAAGGACACCGAGGGTAGCGTTAAGGAATTCAAATTCCACAAGCTCACCTCGCGTAAAGCATATATCACCATCAACGGCGACGGCGGATTTTACGTGATGACCGACCGTATCGAAAAGATCCTCACCGATGCCGAGAAATTCTTTAACAATATTCCCATAGATCCTATGACTAAAAATTAAAAAGTCATTATTTATGAAGGGGAAGATGTTTTTAACGTCTTCCCCTTTTCTTTGTTTTATAAATTGGTATTTGTCGGGGAGTTAGTTTGTGTTAGTTTTTTTACGAACCCTTCCCCAAAAGGGTTCGAGCTCCCAAAACTTTCATATATTGGATTTCAACAAATATGAAGAAAAAAATCCCCCGAAAGACGTTTCTCAAAGTCTCTCGGGGGAATTTTTATTTAATTAAAATCACGCAAGAACTTTTACAACAATTTTCTTTACCTCTATAGGCTTGTCGTCAACGGCAATGCCGGGAGCGTGGGGCTCATAGGGGAAGAATATTGCAAACTCGCCTGCCTCGAGCTTTATTTTGTCGTATTCGTCGTTGAGATCAAGCTTCTGCACGTCGGGCTTGTACTCGGTCGCGGGGGTGAGCTTGTCAAGAGACTCGTTGCCCATGATCTCCTCACCGCTGACGATGTACTGAATGTCTATATAATCTCTATGTACCTCAAATTTCTTCTCAGCGGTAGGCTTTGTAGGGCCCGTCATAACCGAAATAAAGACGTTCTTGCCGTCAATTTCGTACTTTCCGTCCTCAGGACACTCTGCCGCGAATTTTTTAAGTGCCTCAAATGCAACCTCAAAGCGAGGATGCACCTTCTTGTAGGATTCTATCATCTTGTCGTTAAGCTTTGCTGCTATCATACCTAAAAACTTCCTTTCATTTGGTAGTAATTTTATCTTATCACCATTTTAATTATTTGTCAACGATAAATTGGTATTTGTCGAACGAGTTGGAAAAAGTGGTTAAAAGTTTTTGCGTCTCGAACACGAACATCAGTTCGTGTGACGAAGCGTAGCGGAGTTATTTTTCTAAAAAGAGACCGCAATCCAACGCGCGTAGCGTTGGTCGCTCGTCGCAACGAGCGAAACTCCCCTATCGTTCGA